>NZ_NFKB01000024.1:0-51175 GCF_002160175.1 Faecalibacterium sp. An192 | reverse complement strand
TGCCGCTTGAAAAAGTGATGAAATGCTTGAGCCGTATGACGGGAAATCTGTCACGTACGGTTCTTAGGCGGGAAAGCGGTGGTAACACCGCCGACCCAGCCGATTACGCAGCTCTGGTGGAACGTCTGAACGGGCAGGTCATCAAAATTTCGCCCACCAGTACCCAGTTCATCAACCCCATGGACATCAACAGCAATTACAGCGAGGAAGATAACCCGATTGCACTGAAATCGGATTTTATTTTGTCGCTGTGCGAACTGGTGGTGGGCGGCAAGGAAGGGTTGCTTCCTGTCGAGAAAACCGTCATCGACCGCTGTGTGCATCAAATTTACCAGGCGTACTTTCAGGACCCGCAGCCCGAGAAAATGCCGCTGCTGGAGGACCTCTACAAAGCCCTCTTGGAGCAGGAGGAAAAGGAGGCCCACCATGTGGCGACGGCTCTTGAAATCTACGTCAAGGGCAGTTTGAACCTGTTCAACCACCGCACCAACGTGGACATCGACAACCGCTTTGTCTGCTACGACATTCGGGAGCTGGGCAAACAGCTCAAGAAGATCGGGATGCTGGTGGTACAGGATGCCGTCTGGGGCCGTGTCACCACCAACCGCTACGCCGGAAAAACCACCCGGTTCTATGTCGACGAATTCCACCTTTTGCTCCGGGAGGAACAGACCGCCGCTTACTCGGTGGAAATCTGGAAGCGGTTCAGAAAATGGGGTGGCGCACCCACCGGCATCACCCAGAACGTGAAGGACCTGCTGGCCTCCCGGGAAGTCGAGAACATCTTTGAAAACTCGGACTTCATCCTCATGCTCAACCAGGCATCCGGCGACCGCCAGATTTTGGCCAAGCAGCTGAATATTTCTCCCTATCAGCTCAGTTATGTGACCCATTCCGGTGAAGGCGAGGGACTGCTGTTCTATGGCAATGTGATCTTGCCCTTCGTGGACCGGTTCCCCCAGGACCTGGAGCTGTATAAGATCATGACCACCAAGTTCTCGGACGGCACAGGTGAGGCCGGATGAAGCGCAAAAAATCCCGACTGACCTTTGTGGAGGAAAAGCAGCCTGGGACAGGTGCCCGCCCCGCAGGAGGCAAAACCCCTGGAGCCGATCAGAGCGGCAAGGCCAAAGCAAAACATTCCACCCGCGCCCCGCCCAAACGGGGCCTCAAGATGGATGCAGACAAAGCCAAAGAGCGGGCAGCACAGCTCCGGTTCGGCAAGGCTGAAATCATCGAAGAAAGCTCCAAACACCGCCGCCGCAAACCGGCTTTGGACGTGGTTCTGGCCGGGGAAACCCACAAACAGGTGGACCAGCAGAACCAGGATGAGAATACCGGCGTACAGGCTGCCCATGAAGGGGAACGTCTGGTGGAAGGCGCGGCAAAAAAGGGCGCAAAGAAGCTGAAAGATTCCAAGTACAGCCAGAAGCTGAAAGCCTCCCGAAAAGGGAAAAAGCCGGTCAAAGACCCCGACAAACCAAAGAGCCAGCCGGCGCAGGCGTATCGGGAGCAGCAAGCTGCACAGCCGCAGCCGGCATCCAACCCCATTTCCCGATGGAAGCAGCGCCAGAAGATCAAGGCTGGGTATTATGCCCGGAAGGCTGGGGGCAAGGCCGGGGGCGCAGCCGGTGAAAAAGCCGGGAGCACTGCTGCCAAAAAGGCTGCGGAAAAGGCCAAAGCTGCCGCTGCCAAGGCGGCGCAGTTCGTTTCCACCCATGCCCACCTGATCCTGATGGGCGGTCTCCTGGTGGTGCTGATTCTGGTACTCATTACCTTTATCACTTCCTGCTCGGTATTCTTCCCGGGCGGAACCGGTACTGTCTGGACCACCTCTTACACTGCTGAGGACGAGGACATTCTGGGTGCGGAGGAGGATTACTGTCTGTTGGAGGAAAAACTGATGGCCGAGATCGAGGCAATCCCGGCCAGTCATCCCGGCTATGACGAGTACAACTTCGACTTGGACCCCATCAACCATGATCCCTACGGGCTGGCAGCCATGCTGACGGCGATTCATGAAGCCTACACCCGGGGCGAAGTACAGGGCACCATGACAGCTATCTTTGATATGCAGTACGAGCTGATCTTGACCGAAACCATCGAGATACGAACCCGAACCGAAACCCGAACGGACATTGATCCGGCCACCGGTGAGACCTACACCTATGAGGTGGAAGTGGAGTATGAGTGGAAGATTTTGAATATCACCCTCATCAACTACGGCATTGATTTTGTGGCCGTTAATATGTTGTCCGGGGATGATCTGGAGCGGTATCAGATTCTGCAGGAAACCCAGGGCAACCGGCCGGAACTGTTCGGCGGATTGTCTCTGGTGATCGGTTCGGACGGCTCGGGAGAAGCGGGCATCGACTACCAGGTGCCCGCCGAGGCTCTCACCGACCCGGAGTTTGGTTCCATGCTGAAGGAAGCTGAGAAATACCTGGGCACCCCCTATGTCTGGGGCGGTTCTACCCCGGAAACGGGCTTTGACTGTTCCGGTTATGTCTGCTGGGTCCTGAACCAGTCAGGCTGGGACGTGGGCCGCACCACGGCCAACGGCCTGTGGCAAAAGGCTGCCAAAATCTCGGAACAGGAGGCCAAACCCGGTGACCTGGTTTTCTTTGAAGGCACCTATGATGTGGCTGGCGCGAGCCATGTGGGCATTTATGTGGGGAACGGCATGATGATCTCTGCCGGCGACCCCATCAAGTATTCCAATATCCATTCCAGTTATTGGGACAAACATCTGCTGGGATTCGGGAGAATCCCGAAGTGACAAGGAGGAAATATGAGCGAAAAACTTGAAAAGATGCGGGCTGACCTGGCAAAAGCCAAAGAGCGCCGCATCCAGCTGAATAACCGCATTGAGCTGCTGGAACGCCGGATTGCGGAGGCCGAAAAAGTGGAGGTGGCCGAGATGGTGCGCACCGCCAACGTCACGCCGGAGCAGCTGGCCATGCTGCTGAAGCAGGCGGCCAATGCAGCACCGAACCCTGCGGCCCTGGCTGCCGCTGGGGTAACTTTTGACAACAAGGAGGACATGGATGAAAGCATGGAATAAGTTCTGCTGCGCCCTGGCATCGCTGGTGCTGCTGATGGGCAGTCTGGCCGCCCCGGCCTTTGCCTATGGGACGGAAACGGCGGACCCCACCCCCGCCCCGGCACCTGCTCCCGTCACGGTTCCTACCGCGGAGCCTGCGGAAGAAACCCCGGTAACGGTACAGGAAGAAGTCACTGGTCCCCTGACGCCGGAGGGCAACCTGACCCTGGTGGATGATTACCACACCACTTATTCGGATGGCTCCGGGCAGCAGTTCATTACGCTTGTGAGCAAGTCCGGGGCTTATTTCTACCTGGTGATTGATCGTGCCGCGGATGGAGACGAGACGGTCCACTTCATGAATCTGGTGGATGAGGCAGATCTGCTGGCCCTCATGGAAGAAGAAGATATTCCGCAGCCGGAACCGGAACCGCAGCCGGAACCCGAACCGGAACCCGAGCCCATGCCGGAACCTGAACCGGAACCCGAGCCCATGCCGGAACCTGAACCGGAAAAAGAGGAAGGCGGAGCCGGTAAATTCGTGCTGGTTCTGTTGGTGCTGGCAGGCATCGCCGGCGGTGGAGGCTACTTCTGGATGAAGCTGCAGCAGAAGAAGCGGGAGGCCGAGGAAAACAAGCCTGATCCTGACGCCGATTACCGGGAAGATGAAGAAGAAATCATTCTTCCCGACGGTGAACCCGAACCGGATGCAGCGCAGGACGAGGAAGCTGAACGCAAGGCATACCAGACCAGCGACGGCTACGAGGAAACTGAATAATCCAAACAATCAAAAACGAGGGGATGGCAAAGCCGTCCCCTCAAATTACATATCACTATATCTTATACGTCGATATTTTTTTCCAGTTTAGAGGAAAGCCCATTGCGTTCAAAAGTTCATCTTCCGCTATGTGATTTGTTGCCTTCAATAATTTGTCAATGCATTGGGTTAGAGATTTTTTAAATGTGTGAAACTCATTCGGAGAAAGTAAGTATCGGAAGGCGATGACCATAGCAAACAGATCGCGTTTTCCTAATATATAGGCATTCCCTGTTTTAGAAATGCAAAGCTTTTGATGAAGAATGGTATCAGGAATGGTGTCCTTGGTACGGTAGGAAAAAAGCCGCTCATTATGGGCACACACGTTTCTGAATTTCGTTAGTACTGTTAAATATTGCCGGAGTTGTTTTTCATTAACATGGAGGAAATTTTTACTGACTTTGGTTTGAAGGTCTGATGTCAAAAAGATATACATTTTTGATAATGAACCAAATGTCATTGCGTTCACCAGTACCCACAATGGTACATTATTATAGGTGTTTCTTTGATATTCAATATAAGGGTACTGTGTAGACTGAGATAGCCTTGTCAGCTCGGAAATCAAACGAGAGATGCCAGCCTGATGTTTGGCGATACTATTGTAGTTTGTTGGATTTAAGTATGCGCTTTGGTTTTCTCCATATTTTTCTGTAAAGTAGTAGGACAAAAGAGAACGCAGATGTTGTTCTATATGTAAGAGATATTTTAAAAACAGAGCCCGGATGTTTTCGTCGAACTCATATAAAGATACAATTTCATCAAGAGAAGTTCCACTCTTATAAATTTTCTGACCTGGAATACGGAAGATATGCTTATAGCCGGTAACAAGAGAATAGTAACCAATTTCCTGTAACTTAGCCTTTGCTTTGACTTCGTCAGGAATAAGGATGTGTTTCTCATCTTTTAATTTTGTGAGCTGTTGCTCATACGTCATAAAAGGTTTTGGCATATTGTATCCTCATGTCAGCAAATAAAGAAAAGGAGGTCCCTTACGGAACCTCCCCTCTGGCTACGGGCCTCACAAGTTTCCGCAGCACGATCACTATACATAGTATATGCAGAAGGGTTGAAATTGTCAACAACAAATTTTGAAAGGAGAATTATTTTGCCTAAACTGATTTATGTAAAGATTTACATAAATCAGGTTATGCGAAGATTTGCAAGATGTGGAGTTTTTTGAGCAAATAACGTCACTAAGCAAAAAAATCATTCCTTTCTTTACATAAAATCAATGCTTGTAGCAGAGGTATATGTAGGTGTGCGACTCTACTACAAGCATTTGTTCTCCTTAATTAAAATTTTCCGAGATTAACCAGCCATCGCATCAGATCATCATCGTCGGTCCATGAACGAAGCGGCTGCGGCGTTTCTACCACATTGGCAGCTTCAATCGCTTTTCTTTTTAAAGTTACATCAGCCCTAGCATAGATTTGAGTGGTTTTTACATCCACATGGCCCAAAAAATCTCGAATGTAAATAAGATTCACTCCACCTTGTAACAAATGCATTGCTTTGGAGTGTCGTAGACAGTGTGGTGTCACTTGCTTCGGAATTAAGTCTGGATGAGACTGGCGTGCTACGTCAACATTTTTCTTGAGAATATAACCGACACCAGCACGTGTCATTTTTTGGTGTGAGTGATTGAAAAACAAATAGCTATCTTTTGTTGTCAGATAATGTTGTTGGTCATTCATATAGGCAGACAAAATTTGGACATTGCCTTTGAGAAGCGGAACGGTTCTTGACTTTTTCCCTTTTCCTGTAAGGCGAACAGTTGCAGGAGAAATCAAACGAACATCGCCTACCTTTAAATCAACAATTTCCTGCACGCGAGCAGCTGAATCATATAAAAGAGATAAAATCGCCAACTCTCGCCGGCCTTTGGCTGTATGAATGTCAGGGCTATCAAGAAGTATTTTAATTCCGTCAATCGAGAGATAACGAACCTCTTTTTGAGCCACCTTTGCGAATTTCAGAAATAAAATCTGCTGGCATCGAACAGCAAGTTCCGGATGCTCATACTGTGCATAACGAAAGAAAGCATGTATGGCTGCAAGACGCTGGTTGCACGTCGAAATACTTGAACCGCGTTTGGTCTTTAGCCAATTCAAAAATTTTTCTATCAATTCAGGGGTGACATCGTTAAAGGTTAAAGATTCGGCAGAAATGCCAATTTCTTCATTACAAAATGTCAAAAGGAGCTTGAATGTATCCCGATATGAACGAATTGTATTATCACTAAAATTACAGAGTCCAGCCAGATAGTGTGTTAGAAATTTTGTGAGTGTATAGGAAAAATCAGTCGGTTTCTGCAATATATTCACCTCCAATTTCAGGGAATACAGACGCTGTCAATAAATTCATTTTCTCTGTAACATCTGGAAAAGCTTCAGCCGTCAATCTGAGATACCATTGCGTTGAAAGAACGCCTTTGTGGCCAAGATATTTGGACAGTATAGGAAGCATAATCATTAAATCTGTTCCTTCGGTAGTCCACTTGTAAAGTTGGTGGCAAGCAAACGTATGGCGCAAATCATGAATTCTTGGGCCCAGCCGCTTTCCACCATAAGAAATTCCGACACTCCACATTAAATCTCGGAAATGCCGTTCGATTGCTGAAATGCAATAATGTTCGCCATGCATGGTAAAAATATATGGATAATCAAGAGAGTGTCCGCAGTGAGCTATAGATACATATTTTCTACAGTATTCAGTCAAAGAGTCAGACATCGGAACCAAACGTTCAATATTGTTCTTGGTTTTGTTTAAATGAACAACACCCGTTTTCAGGTCAACATCACCTAATTTCAGACTTAGAACTTCATTAATACGGAATCCACACGCATAGAGCATTCTGTACAGCATCGGAAATGTAAGATGTCTGGATGTCGATTTTTGCGAAAAAGAGGCTTCATCAACTTCTTGAATCATTTTGCGAATTTCATCATGTGTGAAGATATACGGCGTGTGAAGACGATCCCTTTTAAATTTAAACATGGGCAACTCCACTTCATATCCATTTTGTTCCAGAAATGAAACGAACTGGCGCATTACGAGAATACGCGAAGAACGGTGTAGCTCACTCTCATTATTTCTGGGTTGGCTCCATGCCTGAGCAATTTCAAGAGGGAATTTTTGACTTTCTATTTTAAAGTCCTTGCAGAAATCATCGAAAGCTCGAAGAAGATATATTTGTCCCATATATTTAATTCCTTGCGCTCTTTTATAGGAAACAAACGCAACACACATCTCTGCAAAAGGACCAGTAAAGATTGGATCTTTCCTCACACTTTTACTCAAATTGAGTCACCTCCATTGCACATTTTTTCAACAAGGAAGGACTTATACGAATGTAATTTCCAACTGAATGCAAATCACTGTGCCCTAAAGTTTGTGCAATAACGGTAACAGGAACATCATTTTCAAGCATACTTGTAGCAAGAGTTCTTCTTAACGTGTGCATTCCTACTCGTCTTCCTTCTTTACTGTACATTCCTGCTTTTCTCAAGTACTTGACAACATAGTTGGTATATTGAGTCAGATCATTATATGGAGGACAATGGCTTGTAAAAATGCTGGCAGATGTAGATTCGGGACGACCGTTTTTTATATAGTCGATTATAGCCCAGCCAACGTCCTCAGGTAGTGGTAGCGTGACCAAAACGTTCGTCTTTTTTTGAATAACATGAATTTCTTTTTTGCTCCAATCGATTGATCCAAACTTCAAAGAAATGGCATCGCAGCTTCTGAGTCCAAGTCGTATGCAAATAAGAACAATGGCGTAATCCCTTTTACCCAGCGGATTGTTTCGATCTATTGCAGCCAGAATTTTATTGATCTCGTCGGCAGTAAAACGATCTGGCAAGCGTTGCATCCGTGTGTTTTTAAAATGAGGCAGATCACCAGAAAAATCATCCGGCAGAATCTCGTTGATTTTGGCAAATTTAAAGAGATTTCTAAGCTCTCGTGTGACTTGACAAACGAACGAAGTCGAATGATCTGTCAGGCTGTATACATATTGTTTGACCAATTCATGTGTTATTGACTTGGGTTCAGAAATTCCATTATCCAACAAATAGTTTTGGAATCGGAGTAAATGAGACCGGCAATTCTGAATGCTGTCTTTCGCGTAATTTCTGCCTTGCATATAGTTTAGATATGATTGAAAAAGATTTGCGTAGGAACCTTCAAAACCACAAGTCGATCTGTACTTTTGACGAAAGATTGTCCCAGTTCTAATAAAATCATCCAGCATTGAAAATGGACGGTTATACCGATAGCTATGGTAGACATCTTGAAAATTATCGCCAGACTTTGAGATTACAAATTTTTGAACGGAAAAGCTGTCATACTCCACTATGCCATTATCCACTGCAAAGTCACAATACTGCTTTAAAACAGTCCTTGTGCGGCGGCATGTCGATTCAGAATAATCCATTTTTTGTAGTTGAAGGCAAAGCTGCTCAATGTACAAAGGTAAATCTTTAATGGGTATGCTGTTTTTTGACATAAGGGAACCTCCTCAAATTTTTTGTACATAAATGTACGTTACCATTCTGCAGCATTTGAGGATATTATGTAAAGAAAAAAGGAGAAAATAACGAGTTATGAATGCTTTTATTAAAAACTCCACATTTTGCAAATCTTCGCATAAGTTGATTGTGAGCGAAAAGCCCTCTGTCGCCCATGCCATAGCTAAGGCTCTGGGCATCACCAAACGCCATGACGGGTATCTGGAAGGAGAAAAGTATCTCGTCAGCTGGTGTGTTGGCCATCTGGTGGAGCTGGCTCCACCCGGCAGCTATGACCCAAAACTGGTCAAATGGTCCAGGGCGGACCTCCCTATTCTGCCCAAGGCATGGCAGTACCTGGTGTCGCCTGGAACCCAAAAGCAGTTTGAGGTCCTGCGGAGCCTTATGGCCCGGCCCGACGTGGACCAGCTTGTCTGTGCCACAGATGCCGGGCGGGAGGGAGAGCTGATTTTCCGCCTCGTCTATCACCAGTGTGGCTGTGCGAAACCCTTTACCCGGCTCTGGATCAGCAGCATGGAGGATGCCGCCATCCGGGAAGGATTCGCCCACCTCAAGCCCTCAACCGAATACGATGCTTTATTCAAAGCAGCCCTTTGCCGGGAGCGTGCCGACTGGTTGGTCGGCATCAACGCCACCCGGCTTTTTTCGTGTCTGTACGGTCAGCCCCTGAACGTAGGTCGGGTGATGACCCCGACGCTTGCCATGACGGTGAGCCGGGAAGCCGCCATTGATGCGTTCCAGCCTGAACCTTTCTACACGGTGCTTCTCAAGATGGAGGACTGTATGGCATCCAGCGAACGATTCAAGGACAAGTCCCAGGCAGAGGCTCTGCTGGCAGAGTGCCGGAAAGCAAGCCGGGCAGTCCTGCAAAAGACAGAACGAAAGGAGAAAACGGAACGTCCGCCCGCCCTCTATGACTTGACATCTCTCCAGCGGGATGCCAACCGGATGCTGGGATATTCAGCACAGCAAACTCTCGACTACACCCAATCTCTCTATGAAAAGAAGCTGGTGACCTACCCCCGCACCGACAGCAGGTTCCTGAGCGAGGATATGGAGCCGGGCCTGCCGGAGCTGGTCCAACAGACCGCCGCTCACTTTGGAGTAACCGGCGAAATCCCCATCCACGCAAAACAGGTCATCAACAACAAAAAGGTCAGCGACCACCATGCAATCCTGCCCACCAGGAGCATGGCGAAAGCTGACCTTTCTTCTTTGCCCGCAGGTGAGGCCAACGTCCTTCGGCTGATTGCGGCCCGCCTGCTGGCCGCCGTGGGAGAGCCGTACCGCTATGCAGAGACCACAGTACAGATGGGGTGTGCCGGGCAGGTTTTCGCTGCCAAAGGCAAGACTGTTCTGGCCGAGGGCTGGAAAGCGGTGGAGCGGGCTGTCCTTGGTGATACCGCCCAAAAGAACGAGGAAAAACTGGAACTTCTGCCCGAGGTGCAGGAGCAGGAAACCTTGCCTGTCCTGGATGCGCAACTGAAAGAGGGCAAAACGTCCCCGCCCAAGCATTTTACCGAGGACACTCTTTTGTCGGCCATGGAAACGGCCGGGAAAGAGCGTATGCCGGAAGAAGCCGAACGCCAGGGCATTGGAACCCCTGCCACCCGGGCGGGTATCATCGAGAAGCTGGTCAAGAAAGGTTTTCTGACCCGTGAGGGCAGCGGCAAAACCAAGAACCTGATCCCCACCGAAAAGGGCCGGGCGTTGATCGCTGTCATGCCCGAAGAAATCCAGTCTCCCGCCATGACCGCTGACTGGGAGCAGCAGCTCCTGCAGATCGAGCGGGGTGACTTGGAACCCGAAGCCTTTATGAATGAGATCGAACAGATGGTCGCCTCTCTGGTCCAGACCAGTGAGGCAGTGAAAGGAGCAAAAATGCTTATGAAGAACAATGGAAAGATCGTTGGTATCTGTCCCCACTGTGGTGCCGATGTGGCTGAACGGGATAAGGGCTGGTTCTGTTCCAACCGGGAGTGCCGGTTTGTGCTCTGGAAGGACAACGCCTTCTTTAAGCGGCTGGGAAAGCACCTCACTGGCCAGCTGGTGGATAAGCTGCTGCGGGATGGCCGTGCCCGGCTCAAGGACTGCAAGAGCCAGCGCACCAGTAGAACTTATAACGCCTCTGTCCTGATGACCACCGAGGCTGATGGGCGGGCACAGTTCAGCCTGGAGTTTGAGAACGGGGGCGGCAAATGACGAATTTCACCTACGAAGAAGTGAACTTGATGGCCCTCTACAACACTGGCAGCCGGGAACGGCTGATCGAAGTGCTGACTGAGATGAAGACCTATCTCACTCTTTCTGAAACGGAGCTGCGGGACCTGACCGACGGCACCCTCGATAAGCTGATCGGGATGACTGATGCCGAGTTCGATGCACTGGAACTGTACCCCGATTTTATCTAAGTAAGGAGGGCCTATGGCAGAGGAAAAAGACAACAAGTGGCAGTGCTATATCATCCCGGACCTTGCCACTTGGACGGGAGCAGCAGGGAGCAAACCCCATACACCCATCGAGTTCTATGACACCTACGAGCAGGCAGCAGCCCGATTTCAGGAGCTGCGCTCTGAACCCTATAACAGCGAGGACCTGTCGGCAGCCCGTCTGACCTTTGGCGTCCAGCGGGAGGACCCGCCCAGCGCTGCCGACCTGCTCCAGGTCCGACAGGGCAAAAACTACCTGGTGGACGATTACACCCGGATGGCATCGGTGAACCAAAGCCCCGAGGTTATGAGCATCCTGAAGCAGATGCGGAAGGACCTGGGCTTTGACCGGGTCCGAGTCTATGATCGGGACGCCTATGGCGGTTTCATCGGCCCCAAAGATATGGCTTTTGCCCGCTGGAAACACCCCCTCAAACCGATGCTGAGAAAATCGGTGCTGAAAGAATTGAAAGAAACTGACAGTAAGACTGCACCTGTTCCTAAAAATGCACATCGAAAAAGGACACAGGATAGAGAATAAGAGCTGTTTCCAAGGTCGATGAAAAGTGCATGAAAACCTATCATTTTTCTATTTTCAAAGGAAATCGGTTCCGATATAATGGTTAAAAATGCAAGCCGGTGGGAGGAGTATCAAGATGGAGGCTTCGCGGGATATTGCCAAGGATGTTGAGGCAGTTGTCACAAGTTTTAATCAAGGGACTATGATTATGGAAGCTGTTCGGTCTTTGTGCAAACAGACCACACCGCCCGCAAGGGTAATTCTTGTGGACGATGGATCTACGGATCAAGAGTCGCTGGAAGTCCTAAAGAAAGTAGAAACAACTTTTTCTAAAAATCTCCCCATTACACTGATACGGAAATCAAATGGAGGAGTATCATCAGCCAGAAACGCCGGAATTGCCGAGACAAAAACATCGTTGGTTTTGGTGCTGGACGGTGATGACAAGCTGGAGCCGTCTTATATTGAAAAGGTCAGTCAGCTGCTCCGCGGTGATTCATCTATGGTTGCAGCATCGTCATGGATGCAGACTTTTGGGGTGTTGGATGCGATTGTCTGCCCATGCGGGGGCGGATTAAATGCATTCCTTTCCAAAAATTGCTGCGCTGCGACTCATATGATGCGCCGTAAATACTGAGAGAAGTGCGGTGGTTATGATGAAAGTATGCGCTCAGGATTTGAAGATTGGGACTTCTTCCTGAGTATGCTGGAAACCGAACCGGATTTGCAGATTGGAGTAGTCCAGCAACCTTTGATTGACTACCGAACCGCGCCTGCCTCATCGAATATAACGAGTATGGATAAGCGTTTGGATCTTATGCGTTTTATCATTGGGAAGCATTTGGAATCTTACCGGAATCATGTAGCGGATGCGATTTTGGGAGTTGAAGCTACCTCAATGGCGCGGCTGTTTGGATGGGAAGCTGAAATCCTTCGTACGGTGAGAGGTAACCAGGAGCTGAGTAAAGCATCAGATGAGTTTATGCAGCATCCAACGTATGGAGATGGAGGTATGGCTGCAGCGGTCCGCATTGTGTCTGCAAAAAAGTGAAACGCAGAATCGCAACGAAAGTCAATAGGAATATTTATGATCCAGCGGGAAGCGTTTTGGCTTTCCGCTTTTCTTTTTTGAATTTTCGGAAAGGAGGAAATTCCTATGCCCACAAAAGCCGAGCTGTACTCACAGCTTGCGTCCGATACTGCCCGCCGTCTGACAGGAAACTGGGAACGGTGGGCGGATTTTTTATCTCTGGCAGGTCGGCTGTACAAGTACCCCTATTCCGACCAGCTGCTGATTTATGCCCAGCGCCCGGATGCCACCGCCTGCGCTGAGTATGATGTCTGGAACAACCGGATGAACCGGTTTGTCCGGCGCGGCTCCAAAGGCATCGCCCTGCTGGATGACAGCGGCGGCACCCCGCACCTGCGGTATGTCTTTGACGTGTCGGATACCGGCACCCGCCGAAACTCCCTGGACCCGGACCTCTGGCAGATGGATTACAGCTTCCGGGAACCAGTGGCCGAGATGCTGGCGAAAACCTATGGGGTCAGTGATCCCAACTTCGCCCAGCAGCTTGCAGATCTCTCCGGCAAACTGGTGGAGGACTACTGGGACAACAATGCTCAGGAAATCCGCGACATCGTTGACGGTTCGCTGCTGGAAGGGTATGATGATCTTGGGCTTGAGATGGAATTCAAGTCCGCAGGGGCCATTAGTATCACCTGGCTGCTTTTGTCCCGGTGCGGTATCGACCCCGAAGGATGGTTTGACCGGGATGATTTCCAGGCGGTCTATTCCTTCAGCACCCCGGCAGCCGCGAACGTCCTGGGAACGGCTGTTACGGAGAGCTGCAGCCAGGTGCTGCGGCAGATCGAGAGAGCCATCAAAACCACCACCCGGCGCAGAAATGCAGAAAGGAACCAAGAATATGAGCAGCTTAACTTATTCTCAGAACGGGGATTATCTGATCCCGAACCTGGTTCTCGACCCGGCCCCGGCCCAGCCCCTGGGCAAGTACGGGCGGATGCGGCAGGCTTATCTCAAAACCCACCGGCGTCTGATTTACAATCAGATGCTGCTGTCCGGGAGCCTGTTTCCGCACCTGCAGGAGGTGGACGAGACAGCGCACCAGCGGCTGGAGCAGATGATGCCCCAGCTGGCGAAGGAAGCGGGAGCAACGGAGGAGCTGAAAACCCGCGATCCGATGCAGTGGGTGGGCCTGATGAACACCTGCAAGGCACAGGCCGAGGAAATCCTGATGGCGGAACTCATCAACAACTGAGTTTCTTCCCCAGTGAAGCGGAGCAAATCGAACAGATCGACCGACGAGCGGAGACCGAAAAAGTCTCCGCTTTTTCGTTTTCGGGGGAAGATATTGCGCTGGCCATGGCCAGCGGCAGCGGCTTTGCCCAGGGCAAAGAGCGGATTGCAGCTTATTTTGAGGAAGATCACACCCCCAAAGAACGGGCCGAGTTTTTGAAAAACGAGTACGGTATCGGAGGGCAGACCTGGACTTTCCTGGATGGCAGCCACGGTTTCCTGGAGTACAATGCCCGCGGAATCCAGCTGCGCTCCTATCCCGATGGGCAGGAGCAGCGGTTTTCCTGGTCTGATGCAGCAAAAAGGATCGGCGTGCTGATTGCCGCCGGCAAGTATCTGGACGAGCCGAGCAAAGACGAACCGATTTGGGAATACAACGGCGTCAAGGAGCGCCACCCGGATAACCTCGTCCTTTACCAGATGGGGGACTTCTACGAGCTGTATGGTGAAGATGCCCGCACCGCCGCTGCCGAGCTGGACCTGAACCTTTTCAGCCGCTCCATTCCGGGCGGAGGCCGGGTGGAGATGTGCGGAATCCCGGCGACCCAGCTGGAACAGACTGTAGAACGGCTGCGCGACAAGCACGATGTGACGGTTTCCACCCAGCAGAAGGGCAGCGCCCAGCGCCGGGAATATACCGTTCTCTCCATCGACCACGAAGCAGAGCAGGCCATTGATGCCCACGAGGCTGAGTTTGGCGCAGATGGATTCCGGGCGTTTCCGAATGAGGAAGCCGGAAAGGCAGCTACGCTTCGGGAGCTGCATGAGCAGTTTAAGCCCATTGTGGTGGAAGCGGTTATCCAGGATACCAGATACGGGAATGTTTGTAGCGACGGCGACCGAGATCGCGCTGTGGTCGAAGGCCGGGCAGCCATCCAGCGGGCTGTTTTGTCATCTGGCAACCGGGAACTGCTCCATCTCTATTCCCACATCCCTGAGTTCCGGCAGCGCTTGACCCGGGAAGTCATTGATGAGACCTATCCCAAGCTCTATGAGCTGCTGCACCCCCTCTCGGATACAGACATCGACAAGGCCATCCAGGCTTGGAATGGCAAAATCGAGAGCAAGCACGCTGTTGTGCGTTTTATGCGAGACCATGCACGGGAGAAAGATACCGCCGCATGGCTGGCCCATGAGTATGACGGCAGTGACGGCAAAACCCCGTTTGTAGTTCGTCCCGGAAGTCCGGTCAGGACAGAGCTGCCCTGGCCCAAGGTCCAGCGGCGGATTGCACAGCTCATCAAAGAGAACCGTTTTTACACCCAGATCGAGCAGGACCGCTTAGATGATGTGGACCCTGTTTCGATCCGGGAAACCCTGGCTGATCGAGGTATCGTAAACGGCCAGGTGGTGGAACCTGAAAAGCTGGACAACGATCCCTTTATTCGGCAGGTGGTGTCGGACGCCGAGCAGGCAGCCGCAGAACCCGCCGCCGAAGCACCGGAGGAGCCGGAACCGGAAGCCCTGTCCGATGCAGAGTACGCCCGTCAGAATCTGATCCCGGGCGAAACCGCCTTTGACTTGGATGACCGTCGGTTCATGGTGGATCGGGTGGATTTGGATTTAGAGCGCGTCAGCCTGCGGGATGTGACCTTTGCCGAGGCCACCGGTTTCCCCATCTTCCGTTCGGAGCCGATTTGGGTGATTCGTCAGTACCTGGAGCAGGAAGCGGCCCCGGCCAAACCTGAGAAGCCCCTGACGGCGGAGGATGTGACCGATATCCGGCTGGAGAGCAGCAGCTATTCGGCGGTGTCCCGTGAAAAGGAGTATCACTTAACCTGTAAAATCAACGGGGTGCCGGACACGCTGGTCTACACCGTATCCCAGCACGATGACGGCGAAGGTTTTACCATCCAGAGTCAGAAGGACGATATCTGGAAGAAGATGTCCCGCCCGGAGCTGGAAAAGCTGGAGGATGTGCTGGCCAGAGCGGTGGAGTTTGACTACTGGAGCAAATCCATCGAACACGCAGCGGATGCAGACGCCCTTGAAGTAGTGGCACTGGATTACCGCTGGGCCGAAAATCTGAATCTGAGCGATGGACAGCGGGATGCACTTTGGAGCCAGATCGCGGCCCGCAGGGCGCAGCTTACCGCCCAGCCTACCTTTGCCACAGAACCGGTGGCGGTTTATCCGGCAGAGGAAACAAATCTGCCCTACGATGTAGTGGTCGAAAAACTCCACATCGAGCCGCCCATTGAGCCTCCCGCACAAGAAACGCCTGCGCCTCCCGCCCGGAACTTCCACATCTCCGACAGCCACCTGGGCGAGGGCGGACCGAAACAGAAGTTTGCCCGCAATGTGGAGGCCATCTGTACCTTGCAAACCCTGGAGAACGAGAACCGAAATGCCACCCCGGAAGAACAGGAAATCCTGTCCCAGTACGTTGGCTGGGGCGGTCTGGCAGATGCCTTTGACCCGGACAAAGACAGCTGGGCCAAGGAGTACACCCAGCTGAAAGAACTGCTGACCCCCGAGGAATATGCCGCTGCCCGTGCCAGCACCCTGAATGCTCACTATACCAGCCCCACCGTCATCCGTGCCATCTATGACGCAGTGGAGAAGATGGGCTTCCAGACTGGCAACATCCTGGAACCCTCCTGCGGCGTGGGCAACTTCTTCGGAATGTTGCCGGAATCTATGCAAGGCAGCCGCCTGTACGGCGTAGAACTGGACAGCATTTCGGGCCGCATCGCCCGAAAGCTGTACCCGGAGGCAAACATCACGGTGGCAGGCTTTGAGACCACCAAGCAGCAGGACTTCTACGATCTTGCCATTGGCAACGTGCCCTTTGGTCAGTATCGGGTGAACGATAAGGACTACAACAAGCTGGGATTCTCGATCCACAACTATTTCTTTGCCAAGGCGCTGGATCAGGTTCGCCCGGGCGGCGTGGTGGCCTTTGTCACCAGCCGATACACGATGGATTCCAAGGATTCCACCGCCCGCAAGTATTTGGCTGAGCGGGCCGACCTGCTGGGGGCCATCCGGCTGCCCAACAATGCGTTCCGCGCCAACGCCGGCACTGATGTGGTGTCCGATATCATCCTCCTTCAGAAACGTGACCGGCCCATCGACCGGGAACCTGACTGGGTACAGCTTGGCCAGACCGAGAGCGGCATCTCCATCAACCAGTATTTTGTGGACCATCCTGAGATGGTCCTGGGAGAACTGACCACCGAGAGCACCCAGTATGGCCGGGAGGAAAGCACTGTCCTGCCCATTGCCGGTGCAAACCTGAGCGAACAGCTGACGGAGGCTATCTCCCATCTGAAAGGCGAATACCGGGAAGCCGAGCATACTGCCCCGGATGTGGGAGAGGCTGAGACGGGCCGCGATTCCCTGCCCGCTGACCCCAATGTGAAGAACTTCTCCTACACGGTGGTGGACGGAGAGGTTTACTACCGCGAAAACTCGGTCATGACCCACCTGGAGCTGAATGACACGGCCAAGGGCAGGGTCAAAGGCATGGTGGAACTGCGGCAGATCGTCCACGACCTGATCGACCTGCAGATGGAGGACGGCCCAGATGATGCCATCCAGGCAAAACAGTCTGAACTCAACGCAGCTTACGATGCCTTTGCCAAAGAATACGGCCTGTTGAATGACCGCAAGAATGGCCGCCTGTTCGAGGACGATTCTTCCTATTACCTGCTCTGTTCTCTGGAGAACCTGGACGAGAACGGTAAGCTGAAAAGCAAGGCGGATATGTTCACGAAACGGACCATCCGGCCCGAACGGAACATCAGCCATGCCGCCACCCCCAGCGAGGCGCTGGCCATCTCCATCGGAGAACGAGGCCGGGTAGACCTGCCCTATATGTCCGAGCTGCTGGGCAAACCGGGAGACTATGACAGCATCATCACCGACCTGCGGGGCGTGATCTTCAAGGACCCTTCGGAGGATGTGACCGACCCGGAAGCAGGATGGCAGACTGCGGATGAATACTTGTCCGGCAACGTCCGCAACAAGCTGCGGATTGCCGAACTGGCAGTCCTAACCAACCCGGAATTTGCTCCTAACGTGGAAGCTCTGACCAAGGCTCAGCCCCGGGACCTGGAAGCCTCTGAAATTGATGTGCGTCTGGGTGCCACCTGGCTGGACCCCAAGGTGATCCAGCAGTTCATGCTGGAGACTTTCCAGGTGCCTTTCTATCTGCGGAGGGCTGTCCAGGTAAACTTCTCCCCTCTCACAGCTGAATGGCAGATCGAGGGCAAGGGCAAGACCGGTATCAACGATGTGGCCGCCTACGAGACCTATGGCACCAGCCGGGCCAACGGCTATAAAATCCTGGAGGACACCCTGAATCTGAAGGATGTACGGGTGTATGACACCATTGAGGACGTGAACGGCAAGCAGCAGCGGGTGCTGAACAAAAAGGAAACGACTCTGGCCCAGCAGAAGCAGCAGGCTCTCAAGGACGCTTTTGCGGGTTGGATTTGGAAGGACCCGCAGCGCCGTGAAACCCTGGTCAAGCAGTACAACGAGTTGTTCAATTCAACCCGGCCCCGGGAGTATGACGGCAGCCACATCCATTTCGTGGGGATGAACCCGGAAATCAGCCTGCGTGAACACCAGAAAAACGCCATTGCCCATGTGCTCTACGGCGGCAACACCCTGCTGGCCCACGAGGTCGGTGCCGGCAAGACCTTTGAAATGGCGGCCTCCGCCATGGAGGCCAAGCGGCTGGGTCTTTGCCAGAAATCCCTCTTTGTGGTGCCCAACCACCTGACCCTCCAGTGGGCACAGGAGTTTCTGCATCTCTATCCCAGCGCCAAACTGCTGGTGGCAAACAAGAAGGATTTTGAAACCGCCAACCGAAAGAAGTTCTGCGCCCGTATCGCCACCGGTGACTACGATGCCGTCATCATCGGTCATTCGCAATTCGAGAAGATTCCCCTCTCCTTTGAGCGGCAGGAGCGGATCATCCAGGAGCAGATCGACGAGATTCAGGCTGCCATCACGGAGATGAAGTACCGCGTAGGCGAACGGTTTACCATCAAGCAGATGGAGAAAACCCGAAAGGGCCTGGAACAGAGGCTGGAAAAGCTGAAAGCCACCGAGCGGAAAGATGACGTGGTGACCTTCGAGCAGTTGGGTGTGGACCGACTGTTTGTAGACGAAAGTCACAGTTTTAAGAACCTTTTTTTGTACACTAAGATGAGGAATGTGGCTGGACTGTCCACCTCAGAGGCCCAGAAGTCCAGCGATATGTTTGGCAAGTGCCGCTATATGGACGAGATCACCGGCGGCCGGGGCGTGATTTTCGCCACCGGCACCCCGGTGTCGAACTCCATGACAGAACTGTATACGGTGATGCGCTACCTGCAGTACGGCACGTTGCAGCAGAAGGGGCTGACCCACTTTGACTGCTGGGCATCCACCTTTGGCGAGACCACAACCAGTATAGAATTGGCCCCGGAAGGCACCGGCTACCGGGCGCGTACCCGCTTTGCAAAGTTCTTCAACCTGCCGGAACTCATGAATATGTTCAAGGAAGTCGCAGATATCAAAACTTCGGACCAGCTCCACCTGCCGGTGCCGGAGGCCAAGTTTGAGACTGTGGTGGTGAAGCCTTCGGATATCCAGAAGGACATGGTGGCCGAGCTTTCCAAGCGGGCCGCCGCCGTTCACAGCGGCGCGGTTGATGCTGCAGAGGACAATATGCTCTGCATCGTGCGCTGCTAAGCGCGAAGGTGTATCTCCCCCACAGGGGGACATTATTAAAAGTAAATAATGGGAACAACCAACCTACCTGGCGAGGAAACTCAAAGGGGACAATCGCATGTTGGTAAAGCGGATAAGAGATTAATCGTAAAATCTCGACGTTCCGCGAGTTCCGTGTTCTATGGTTAAAGCTAAACTGCCTGAACCTCAGTTCCGACTTGGTGCAAAGCATCGCCCATCGGAAAGCGATTGATACCGATGTTATTGCATATCCGGTAACGTGATGCAGTATCGGATAACTTTTTGTAATAAAAGAGCCTGCAATGAGCAGGAATAAAGGAACGAACAAGGAACCTAAGGAACACTCGACACGTACACTTTTGACGAATAGCAGGATGGCCTAAAGGGGGAGACCCCCATGGTCACGGAGCCGTCATAGTAGTCTGAGAAACCTGAAATAACAGGGATGGCCGTAAAATCGGAAGCGGGAAAGCCGCTCACATGGCGAAGGACGGCAGGTAATTTCGATTTGTTAGAAAGGAGTAGGTGCGTGAGATGCGTACAGCCCAAACTGTTTTAACAGTCATTCAAGAACGTGGAAAACAGCATAAACCCATCGAAAGAGTTTATAAGCTCTTATTCAACCGCGATCTTTATCTGAACGCCTATGCAAAGTTATACCCGAATAACGGCGCAATGACAAAAGGCGTCACCAAAGAAACGGTTGATGGTATGTCAATCCAGAAAATTGACAGGATGATTGAGCTTCTCAGAGAAGAAAAGTATCAGTGGAAACCAGCAAGGCGTGAATATATCCCAAAGAAAAACGGGAAAAAGCGTCCCCTGGGCATTCCAACATGGGGAGATAAACTGTTGCAGGAAGTAATGCGCGAGATTCTGGAAGCGTACTATGAACCGCAATTCAGCACACATTCTCATGGATTCCGGCCCAACAGGGGATGTCATACGGCCTTGCAGGAAATTCAAGTATGGAAAGGAACACGCTGGTTTATCGAAGGGGATATTTCCAAATACTTCGACACAATAGACCATGCTGTTCTGCTGAAAATACTTGAGAGAAATATCCATGACGGCAGATTTATCCGGCTAGTAGCGAACATGCTGAAAGCCGGGTACCTGGAGGACTGGAAGTTTAATCAGACAATCAGCGGAACTCCGCAGGGCGGCGTTATCAGTCCACTTCTGGCGAATATTTACCTCAATGAGTTTGACCAGTGGATTGAGAAAGTCCTGATTCCCAACAACACACGGGGAAAGCGGCAAAAGGCAAATCCTGTGTATAGTCGGATGAACGCTGAAATCAGCAAGGCGAGAAAGAACAGCGATATTCAAACTGCCCACAGACTTAAAGTTGAGCGACGAAATATTCCAGCGGTTGATCCGTATGACGAAAACTATCGCAGATGCAGATATGTCCGCTATGCGGATGATTTTCTCATTGGATTTACAGGCTCCAAAGCGGATGCTGAGGAAATCAAGGCGGCAATGCACGATTTTCTCGAAAAGGAGCTTCATCTGGAATTGTCGCAGGAAAAGACCTTAATTACCAATGCGAGTAGCCAGGCTGCCAAGTTCCTTGGTTATGAAATAAAGGCGCAAAGGGTGAATGATTATCTTGACCCCAAAGGCCGCAGAGGAGCCAATGGTGCGATCGCATTGTTTGTTCCGGCAAGGGTGATTGAGGATAGATGCAGGTCGTTCAAGCGAAATGGAAAAGTGACACACAGAAATGCGTTGCTTCACGATGATGATTTCTCTATCGTTCAAAGGTTTCAGCAGGAATATAGAGGACTGGTACAGTATTACGTTCTGGCCCAAAACCTATCTTGGTTTTCCAAACTCTACTGGACAATGGAAACCTCTCTGCTGAAAACCTTGGCTTGCAAACATCGGTCATCTATCAAAAAGCAAAAGGTAAAGTATAAAACTACGACCACAAGCACAAGCGGAAAAACGGTACCCTGCCTGCAAGTGGTTGTAGAACGCCCTGGGAAAAAGCCATTGGTGGCTACCTGGGGAGGAATTTCACTGGCCCATAAGCGTAAAGCTGTCATAGAGGACAAGCCCTACAAGGTATATGGAGGGCGTACAGAACTCATTAAGCGGTTGACAGCGGATACTTGTGAGTTGTGTGGGGGCAGAAAAGATATCGAAGTGCATCATATCCGTAAACTGGCGGATTTAAAGACCAAAGGCAAGTCCGCGCCGCCGGTCTGGGTTCAGATTATGGCTGCGCGGCAAAGAAAAACGCTGGTGGTATGTCGGGAATGCCACACAGCTATCCACAATGGAACATTAAATAGACGTTCTTGAAATGAAATTACTGGGGAGCCGGATGATGCGAAAGTATCAAGTCCGGTTCCGAGGGGGGATAACGGAAAAGGGACACTTACTACCTCGCCGGTATCCTACCCGACACCAGCGATGGCCGCAAAATCGGCCTGGACCAGCGCCTTATGAACCCGCTGCTGCCGGATAACCCGGACAGCAAGCTGAACGCCTGTGTTCGCAATGTCCTGAAGATCTGGGAAGAAGGAAAGGAACAGAAGCTGACCCAGCTCTTGTTCTGCGATCTGTCCACCCCCAAGGGGGATGGGAAGTTCAACGTTTATGATGATATCAAAAAGAAGCTGCTGGCAGCGGGGGTGCCCGAGAGCGAGGTGGCCTTCATCCACACCGCCGACACCGAAGCCAAGAAGAAGGAACTGTTCTCCAAGGTCCGTGCAGGCCAGGTCCGGGTTCTGCTGGGCAGCACCCAGAAGATGGGAGCAGGCACCAACGTACAAGACCGGCTGGTGGCAGTTCACCACCTGGATGTGGGCTGGAAGCCCTCGGATATGACCCAGCGCAATGGCCGCATCATCCGCCAGGGCAACCGGAACAAAGAAGTGCAGGTCTACAACTATGTCACGGAAGGGACCTTCGATGCCTACTTGTTCCAGACCCTTGAGAACAAACAGCGGTTCATCTCCCAGATCATGACCTCGAAATCTCCCGTCCGCTCCTGTGACGATGTAGACGAACAGGCTCTCAGCTATGCCGAGATCAAGGCTCTGTGTGCCGGAAATCCGCTCATCAAAGAGAAAATGGACCTGGATATCGAGGTGGCCCGGCTCAAGGTCCTCAAAGCGGACCACCAGAGTCAGCAGTACCGGCTGGAAGATAAGCTGCTCAAAACCTTTCCGGCCTCCATCCAGCATCAGAAAGAGGTTATCGCCTGCATGAAACAGGACGCAGAAACCGCAGAAGCACATCCCCAGGTGAAGGATGGCTTCTGTGGGATGACCATCAAAGGGATGCACTATGAGGACAAGCTCACCGCCGGCGAACGGCTGCTGGCTGCCTGCCAGGAGCTGCCCTCGGCAGGGGCGGTGGAGATCGGCAGTTACCGCGGCTTCCCGATGGAGCTTTCCTTCAGCACCCTTCACAACCAGTTTGAGCTTGCCTTCAAGGGCCAGTCCACCAACCATGTGTTCCTGGGCACCGACGCCCGGGGCAACATCACCCGGCTGGACAATGCCCTGGACAACTTCCCGGAACGGATTGAGAAGGCTGAGAACCGCCTTGGAACCTTAATTCAGCAGCGGGATGCCGCTCAGGCCGAGCTGGGCAAACCCTTCCCGCAAGAGGATGAACTGGCCGCGAAATCTGCCCGACTGGCAGAGCTGGACGCCCTTCTGAACATGGAGGAGAGCCCCAGCCAGGAAGCGCCCGAGAAAGAAAAGGCGGAGACAAAAGAGGAAGGCCGCAAGCCGTCCGTGCTGGCCGAGCTGAAAGCTGCGGTGTCTGACCGGACGCCCCGGCCCAAAACCCATGAAAAGGAGGCGGATGCCCGATGACCGATGCAGAATTGAACACAGCCCTTTATAAGAAAATGTTTGCGGAACAGGAGCAGTTCAAGGACTGGCTGCTGACACAGCCGCCTGAAAAAATTCTGGAACACAGCTATAAGTACAGTGTGCGGGAGGATTTTATTCTTGCACTGGAGTACGACGATCTGACCAGAGGTCAGGCCGCTGCCCTGCTGGCCTCTCCCACGCCGCTGGATGACCTCTTTCACACGTATGAATCAACCGAAACGCACCACATGGAGGAAGTCTGGAGCTGCCTTGAGAGCTTGGCGGAGTACCGCAAAGCGGAGCGGGCCGTGCAGGAGGAACGGATCAACATTTCCTGCAAGGAAGCCATTGAGGGAGCCATCGACGGCAACTACAAGGGGAACAGCCTGGACGCCAAAGCAGCGGCGCAGGAAGTCCTGGATCAGTTCGGACCCGAGCGGGTCCAGACTGTCCTTGCTGCAACAATAAAAGACAAGGACTGGGATGGCCGGTTCTCCTGTGAGAACAAAGCGTGGGCGCAGACGGTGCCCATGCAGGAGGGCGGCGAGAATAGGAACCGACGCTCCCACTGGGTGGTGGACAGCCATCCCGGACTCGTCAATCTGCTTGTGGATCAGGTCCGGGACATGGTCCGGGAACGGGAGAAGGAAAAGCCGTCGGTGATTCAGCAGCTGCGGCAGGAGTCTGCCGCCGGTAAAATCAAGGCGGCCCCGCCCAAAAAGCGGGAGACGGAAAGATGACCGCCCCCAAGAGAAAGCGGGACGTTCAACTTAACTTCCGGGTGACAGCCAAGGAACTGGAACAGATCGAGGAAAAGATGGGGCATCTGGGTATCTTTAACCGGGAAGCCTATCTGCGGAAGATGGCTTTGGATGGATATGCGGTTAAACTCGATCTGCCCGAGCTGAAAGAACTGCTGTCTCTCTTGCGGCGCAGCAGCAACAACCTCAATCAGCTTGTCCGAAGGGTCAACTCCACCAGCCGTGTCTATCAGGAAGATTTAGCTGACCTCTCCAGGCGTCAGGAGGAGATTTGGGAAGGAGTGCATACAATTCTGACACAGCTGGCGAATATTTTATAAGACAAAAAGGAGAGGCGGTGCATTGGCATCGCCTCTCCTCTTTTTTATTGGTTGACATCCTTGCTCTTTGAAAAAGGATTTGAGAGAATCACTACAGAAAACCACAAAGGAGGCCCTAAAAATGACTGTTCTGTTCTCGATCTTCAAGCTTTTGCTGAAAATTGCAGCAGCCCCTGTCATAGCCATTCTAGCCCTGTTTGTCTGGTTCTGCACATGGCTGGTGTGTGTATCCGGTGCGGTGCTGGGACTGGTCAGCCTGCTTCTTTGCGTTTGTTCGGCGTTCCTGTTCCTCAGTTCTTCTGTGGCAGGCGGCATCATTTACCTGGTTCTGGCCTTTTTGGCAAGTCCTTTTGGGCTGCCTGCTGCTGCCCTATGGCTGCTGGATAAGGTTCAAGGAATCCGGTATCTGATTCAGAATACTGTGTTTGAGTAGAATAAGAAATAGCCAGCCAATTCCTTACCAGCTGGCTATTTTACTGCTCCGTGTGTTCCAGGACTGCCTTTATCATGGTGAGGACAAGTTCCTGCTTTTGCGGGGGAGCATCCTTCCAGAGCTTTTCCACTTCACGAATGGTACTGATCTCGTTCTCTGTCAGTTCATCCTGCAGCAGATAGTCTGGTGAAATACGAAGTGCCTTGCAGATGTCGATGAAGACCGGCAGACTTGGCATTTTGGTCCCGCCCTCGATCTGTCGGAGATAGGTTGCATTGATGTTGCAGAGTTCTGAAAGCTTGTCTGAAGTAAGTCCGCGATCTTTTCGAACTGCATTGATGCGCTTTCCCAACTGGTTCTGTCCCATGCTGTATACCTGCCTGTAAGCTATTAGAAGTTATTCTATATACTTTTAGACTACATTATGATTGAGACTTTTAATAGTGTCTGTTAGACTATATAGTGTAAGCCGATGGCTTGGAGCCGGGAACGTGATACAGACAGAACGGGAGGGTTTAGGATGATCGTAACATTTTGCGGCCACAGGGAAATTGCGCAGACCACAGAAGTTGAGGAATGGCTGCAAACCGTGATCCATTGTCTGATTAAACAGGGAGCGACAACTTTTTACCTTGGCGGATACGGCGCTTTCGATGGATTGGCTGCATCTGTTCTGCGCAAGGAAAAGAAAAAACATCCCTGGATTGAACTGATTCTTGTCCAGGCATACCTGAACGACAGACAGGATGCTGCAGGTTATGACGGTTCTGTATATCCAGAACTTGAAAAGATACCGCGCCGCTTTGCGATTCTGCATAGGAATCGCTGGATGGTACAGTCCGCAGATGCAGTCGTAGCCTATGTCCTTCACGATTGGGGTGGGGCGGCGACAACGTTGCGATATGCTGAACAAAAAAGAAAAAAGATTATCTCATATTGTAAAGGAACAAGGGGACAGCATCTCTAGCTGCTCCTTTGAAAGGGGGGGAAGGAAAGTGGCCACCACCCGCATCATGCCGCTGCACACCGGGAAGGGCCGAACCGTGAGACGCGCCATTCGAGATATCATCGGGTATGTAAAGAACCCGGAAAAGACGGATGACGGCAGGCTTGTCACCAGCTATGCCTGTGACAGTCGGACTGCGGATGCCGAATTCCTGCTGGCCAAGCGGCAGTATATCGCGGCCACGGGCCGGGTACGGGGCAAGGATGATGTGATTGCCTATCACCTGCGGCAATCCTTTGTGCCGGGGGAGATCACAGCGGAGGAGGCAAACCGCCTCGGCGTGGAGATGGCGCGGCGGTTCACCAAAGGCAATCACGCTTTCATCGTCTGCACCCACATCGACAAGGCCCATGTTCATAATGTACGCCCAGATAGGGCAATGAGAAAAGCAGTATAAGGTACTGCCCCGTAAGATAACACGGGAAACAACCAGCCTAACCGAAAGGCGAAAGCTGACACGGGAACACAGTACGGCTGGAAAGCGGTAAGTCACCTAAAGGCAATCGGGTGCGACTGAACCGCAATGTTAATCGGATATAAGGTATAAGTTGGATTCACTGAACGCAAGCTTCCAGTTTCTGTTATGTGCCGATGGAGGAAAATTGCCTGAAACCTCTGGTACGGAAAAGGCAAGTTATGGTTGTGGGCTTGTCGGTTATCATTCATTCCGTACAACCTGTAGGAGAACCTATGGTAACGAAGCGAAAGCGATACCGAGAATCCGAATTTACCAAGTCTCATTGCTAACCGGGGATGCCCTAACCAGGAGTGCCGCATGAAAGGGGGAATGAAAAAGCGGCTATGGCTTTGGAGCCTGAAAATCCTGCATGGGTACGGAGTGCTCGTAGTAGTCCGAGAGGGGTAATGACCCTTACATGGCGAAGGAGCACAGTTATTGCGCACTAAAATTAGAAGTTGATTAGGGAGGAAAACCTCACATGAAACCAACAACGGAAATTTTAGCAAGAATCAGTCAAAACTCACTTGCAAATAAAGAAGAAGTATTTACAAAACTGTATCGCTATCTGCTGCGTCCTGACATCTACTTTGTGGCATACAAAAACCTGTATGCCAACAACGGTGCGGCAACGAAAGGAGTAACCGAGGATACGGCGGACGGTTTCAGTGAAGCCAAAATAGATAGTATTATCAAAGCATTGGCGGACGAAACCTATCAGCCCATGCCGGTGAGGCGAACCTATATCCAGAAGAAGAATAACCGCAAAAAGCTGCGTCCCTTAGGTATACCAACCTTTACTGACAAATTGGTGCAGGAAGTGTTACGGATGATACTGGAAGCGGTATATGAGCCTATCTTTCTGGATGTCTCCCACGGTTTTAGGCCAAAAAGAAGTTGCCATACGGCCTTAAAGCAGTTGAGACGGGAGTTCAACGGTACGCGTTGGTTCGTCGAAGGCGACATCAAAGGCTGCTTTGACAACATCAACCACGCCGTTCTTGTAGGTTTGTTGAGCAATAAAATCAAGGACGCCCGGATAACCAAGCTGATTTACAAATTCCTGAAAGCAGGATATTTAGAGAACTGGCAGTACCATAAGACATACAGTGGTACACCGCAAGGCGGTATCATTTCTCCGCTACTCGCCAACATCTACCTGCATGAATTGGATAAGTTTGTAATGAAGTTGAAGTCCGAATTTGACACGCCCGGAGTGGGACAAATCACACCTGAATACCGAGAGCTGCACAATGAAATCAAACGGCTATCCCACCGCTTGACGAAAGTAACGGGTGAGGAAAGGGAAATGGTGCTGGCAGAATATAAGTCCAAACGTCAGAAGCTGATGACCATTCCCTGCACTGCGCAGACCGACAAAAAACTGAAATATGTTCGGTATGCGGATGATTTTCTAATAGCAGTCAAAGGAAACCGTGAGGACTGTCAATGGATTAAGAGCAAACTGGCCGAGTTTATCGGAGATACACTGAAAATGGAACTCAGTGAAGATAAAACGCTCATAACCCATAGCAGTAAATGTGCAAGGTTCTTAGGCTATGATGTGCGTGTGCGCAGAAGCGGAAAAATAAAGCGGGGTGGCCCCGGTCATGTAAAAATGCGTACCCTCAATGGGGGCGTAGAGTTGTTGGTGCCACTTAACGATAAAATCCGCCAATTCGTTTTCACGAAAGGCGTGGCGATACAAAAAGAAGATGGTTCCATGTTTCCAGTCCATCGGAAATACCTAATTGGACTCACAGACTTAGAAATCGTTTCAGTATACAATGCGGAGTTAAGAGGAATATGCAACTATTATGGTATGGCAAGCAACTTCTGCAAGCTGCACTACTTTGCCTACCTTATGGAATACAGTTGCTTGAAAACCCTCGCTTCAAAGAATAAAACCAGCCTTTCCAAAATCATTGACAAGTTTAATGATGGTACAGGAAAATGGGGTGTCCCCTATGAAACGAAGCTGGGAAACAAAAGACGTTACTTCGCAAATTACGCTGACTGTAAAGGCAAAGGTTCAGCTACGGATTACATCAGCAATGCCGCCGTTGTCTACGGATACGCAGTCAATACCCTTGAAAACCGGTTGAAAGCAAAGGTCTGTGAGTTATGTGGAACGACAGAGAGCGATCATTACGAGGTTCACCACATTAACAAACTCAAAAATCTCAAAGGCAAGGAACGGTGGGAAATCGCAATGATTGCCAAGCATAGAAAAACGCTTGTGGTGTGCAGGGATTGCCACCGCAGTATTATCCACAAAAAGTGAGTTTTGTCTGAACGAGCAGTAACAGAGCCGTATACTCTGAGAGGGGTACGTACGGTTCCCGGAGAGGGTGGCGCAAACCTACCACAGCAATGTGACAAGGCGGTGCTTCCCTACTCCACCACATCATTTGGAGTGCAGTCAACCTGGACTGCGACCGGAAATTCCGCAATTTCTGGGGCAGCACCCGGGCGGTGCGGCGGCTCAGCGACACCATCTGCATTGAGAACGGATACTCCATCGTGGAGAATCCAAAGCCCCATGGAAAGAGCTACAACAAATGGCTGGGCGATCAAGCCAAGCCGTCTCACCGGGAGCTGCTGCGCACTGCAATCGACAAAGCACTGGCCCGAAAGCCAGCGGATATGCCGGCCTTTCTGAAGGAGCTGGAACAGTCGGGCTGCACGGTCGGCCAGCGAGGGAAGAACATCGCGATTTGTGCCCCTGGCTGGAAAAAACCGGCCCGCATGAGCAGCCTGGGCAAAGGCTATACCCAGGAGGATGTGGCGGCAGTTCTGTCCGGAAAGAAAGAGCACACGCCGCGCAAAAAGCCTGTTGCCGCTGTGCCGGCAGCCCCTAAGATCAACCTGCTGGTGGATATTCAGGCAAAGCTCCAGGAAGGGAAGGGGATGGGGTATGTCAACTGGGCCAAGACGTTCAATTTGAAACAGATGGCCCAGACCATGATGTACCTGTCCGAGCATAACCTGATGGACTATGCGGTCCTGAAAGAAAAGGCGTCCTCTGCCACGGCCCGTTATGATGCGTTGGCCGCCCGGATCAAGGCGGCAGAAAACCGGATGACCGAGATTGCAGAGCTGCGAACACAGATCATCAACTACGCCAAGACCCGAGAGGTGTATGAGGCTTACCGGAAAGCCGGGTACAGCAAAAAGTTCCTGGCCGAGCATGAGGGAGACATTCTGCTCCACAAGGCTGCCAAAGCAGCCTTTGACAAGCGGAAACTGAAAAAACTGCCCAAGGTCAAAGCGCTGAGTGCAGAGTATCAGGAACTGCTGGCTGAAAAAAGAAAGCTCTACCCGGAGTACCGCCGCGCCCGTGAGGAGATGCGGGAGCTGCTGACGGTGAAGGCCAACGTGGACCGGATTATAAATAGGGATGAACAAGAGACCGATAAAGAAAAAGACCGCGACCGGCATGAAGCTGGCCACGGTTAAAAGCGTTTGCAAAAACGCGCAGCCGCAGAAGGAACTTCTGCGACAGGCAGGGGATTGGGGAGTGCCCCAACAAGCAGCGTCTGGCTAAGTGGATAGCCAGACGCATTGCTTGCCCTTACACTTTTTATAGTTTTATTGAAGTTCTTGTTCCAGATCGTCAAACAGGGCGCAGGAGAAAAAGTTGCCCAATGTGATTTCCAAACCATCACAGAGCTTTTTTATCGTGGTGATGGAGATCTGCTGCCTTGATGGATCAAGCATGCTGTATACAGTAGAGGGGGTAACGCCTGCTCGATTAGCCAGTTCATTTGGGCAGATGCCCCGCTGTTGACAAAGCATAAGAAACCGTTTGGCGACAGCATCCTTCACGGTCATATCGAATATCACCTCAAATCAGATGATACCGAAATTTTTGCATTCGCGTATACGCAGTTGCGTATAAAAGGGCTTAAGAATCCAAGCGTGAAAATTTCCACACACTTGGAAAGAGCTTTAAATGTCAGGAATGGGACAAAAACAAAAAGTATCCTCCATCTATAAAATGGAGGATACCTCTTACTGGTCCTGTTTAGACACAGGTTCAATAAATTTATTAGTATTTTATCATGTTTTTCCAGAATTTGCAACCGTGGCCAAATTATTTCACGATCAAAAAGATGCGTCATTCCACTTAAAAATTGTACAAGATGTACTGCTGTTAAAACTTGCGGCGTGCGTAATATGCTGGAAGTTGATGATTAGATGAAAGATTGTTCATTATTGGAGGTTTTATGTTCAAAAAAAGTGAAGGTCAAATGACATTTGCAGAATTGTCGGAGCAGTGGCTTCGATCTGTGTCCCATGGCATCAAAGAATCCACGCTGGCTCATTATCAGTATACGCTGAACCGGTATCTTTTACCGGTCTTTGGTCAATTCCATTTGAGAACGCTGAACACGCAGAAATTGGAGATGGGCATTCTTCAGGTGATCTCTCCCGAGGATGACAGTCATCTGCCTTTAGGTGCCTCTTCTTCACGGGAGTGTCTGACGATTCTACGCAGAATTTGCAAGTATGCGGCTCACCTCCGTCTCATGCGTTCGGTTGAAATCATTGTCAAATTGCCTCAAATAGAGCAGAACCACACAAAGCCTCTTTCCGCCAAGGAACAAGCCGCTCTCCAGACCTTTGTCCTGCAGAATCCTACTGCACGAAAAGTCGGATTGCTTTTACAGATGCAGATGGGGTTGCGGATCGGGGAAGTATGTGGGCTTCAGTGGGGAGACTTCGATTTTAAGGGGAGTACGCTGACCATTCGCCGCACCGTGACCCGGATTTACTGCGGTCCCCAAAAAACAAAGCTGGTGGTACAGACACCAAAAACCAAGAGCTCAGGCCGGGAAATTCCCATTCCCCGGGAACTGGTGGCTTTGCTGCGCACATTGAGAGGAAGGGCCACTCCCTGCACATGGTTTCTCTCTGGCAGTGAAGCCAAACCGGTTGAACCTCGGTGCTACCGCAAGAGCATCCGAGATTACTTGCGCCGTGCAGCAGTACGGCAGGTTCACCCCCATGCGCTGCGTCATACCTTTGCAACAACTTGCCTCCAGACAGGCTGCGATATCAAGACACTGAGCGAAATTCTAGGACATGCAGATCCGAATATCACGCTGAAACGCTATGTCCACTCTGACATGAAAAGAAAACGGAGTGAGCTGGAACGAATCTTCTCTTCCGTATGGAAAAAGAGCCGGAAGAGAAGCGAGCTGGAACGGGTTTTCTCTTCGGTGTGGAGGAAGCGGCCGGCATCGGTACTAGGCAACACGCTATAAGAAACAAGCGTGTCTTATAGATACCTCCATTTTATAGATGGAGGATACCCCTACATATCAGTGAAAGGGGGGCTTGGATGGCATTGCAGCTTTATGAACACAACCTAAAAGCATACTATGCCGCAGCAGAGATGCTGTCGCGGTATGGCAAAGCTGCTGTAGTACATCCCACTGGCACAGGCAAGAGCTATATTGCATTCAAGCTCATCGAGGACCATCCCGATGCGGCCATCCTCTGGCTGTCCCCCAGCGAGTACATTTTCAAGACCCAGGTCGAGGGTCTGCATAAGCAGGAACCGGTCTTCCCGCTGGACCATGTCCACTTTTATACCTATGCAAAACTCATGTTCTGCACACCGGAACAGCTGACAGAGATTGCCTCTCTGCACCCTGCTTATATCATTCTGGATGAATTTCACCGGGCGGGGGCCGAGCGCTGGGGTAAAAGTGTCCGGGAATTACTGAAACTTTGTCCAAATGCAAAGCTGCTGGGACTGACCGCCACCAGTATCCGGTATCTGGACAATCACCGGGATATGGCGGAGGAGCTTTTTGAAAATCATATTGCATCTGAAATGACCCTGGGCGAGGCAATCGTGCGGGGAATTTTACCTGCGCCCAGATATGTGACCACCGTGTTCCGGTATCAGCAGGAGCTGCAGCGGTATCAGGCCAGGGTGGACAGTCTGCGCAGCCCCGGCGTGCAGGATGCAAACCAGAAGTACCTGGATGTGCTGCGCCGGGCACTGGAACAGGCCGACGGCCTGGACAAGGTGTTTGCAAAGCATATCACAGACCGCAGTGGAAAGTACATTGTCTTTTGTTCGGGAAAAGAGCACATGGATGAAATGCTCTCCCATGTGCAGGAATGGTTTGCAGCAGTCAATCAGGAAATCAAGACCTATTGCACATATTCCAGCGACCCGGAGGCCAGCAGGGAATTTGCAGCCTTCAAGGCAGACCAGGGCTGCCACCTCAAGCTGCTGTTCTGCATTGATATGCTGAACGAGGGCGTTCATGTGGAGGGCATTTCGGGCGTGATTTTGTTCCGTCCCACCGTGTCGCCCATTATCTACAAACAGCAGATTGGCCGCGCCCTGACGGCGGGGACCGCGTCAACGCCTCTGATTCTGGATGTGGTCAATAACTTTGAGGGCCTGTCCAGCATCTCGGGCCTCCAAAAAGAGATGGAGACGGCAGTCCAGCGGCTCTATCAAAACGGAGAAGGGGACAAAATTGTTGCAGATCACTTTGAGGTGATCGAACAGGTGAGAGACTGCCGGCTGCTGTTTGAGCAGCTGGAAAGCAGCCTTTCTTCCAGCTGGGACCACTATTTTGCCCAGGCGCGGATTTACTTTGCGGAGCATGGTGACCTGTGTGTTCCGCTGCGGTACAAAACGCCTGGCGGGCTGAGCCTGGGGGACTGGGTGCAGACCCAGCGGCGGCTGCGGAGGGGCAAATGTCAGTTCGGCGTGCTGACCCAGCAGCAGATCGACAAGCTGGACAGCATCGGGATGGTGTGGGAAACCCGTACCGAAACGGCCTGGAACAGGGGGCTGGAAGCAGCCCGGCGCTATTACCAACAATATGGAGATTTGCAAATACCGCAAACATACAAAGATGATACAGGCTTTGCCCTGAGCAACTGGATCAACAATACCCGGGCCCGCTACCGAATCGGCGGGCTGAACCAGAGCCAGGTGGACGCCCTGGAAGCCATGGGTGTCATCTGGAACATCGTGGACAGCCGCTGGGAGTACTGTTACGCCGAGGCGGCGCGGTATTACGAGCAGCACGGTGATTTGGGATTTCCGAAAAACTATGTGACCGAGACCGGCCTGCGGCTGGGGCCGTGGCTGGAAAACCAGCGGGCCGCCTATTTAAAAGGCGCTTTGCCCGCCGACAAGGTGCAGCGGCTGGAGGCCATCGGAATGCTGTGGGAAGGGCGCAACGACCGCCAGTGGCGGCAGGCATACCAGCTGGCAAAGCAATACTACCGCGCCCATGGCAACCTGGAAATCCCTTACAACTACACAGCACCCAATGGCATTCAGCTTGGCAAATGGATCATACGCCAGCGGATGATGTACAAAGGAAGCCTTTCCGGCAGTGGAAAAGGCAGCCGCAAGCCTCTCAGTTCTGAACGGAAGAGGCTTCTGGATGCCATTGGAATGGACTGGCGGGAAGAAGATTCCTGGCAGAAGCATTTTGAAGATGTCTGTGCCTATCGGAAAGAGCATGGCACCCTTGTCATTCCGGCAGCCTATCGGACAGCAGACGGCTGCTGGCTGAACCACTGGCTTTACACCCAGAGGCAAAGGATGCGGGATGCACCCGAAAAACTGACGCCGGAGCAGCGCCAAAAGATGGAGATGCTCCTGGGCCGGGCAGGAATGGGGGAAGCAGCTGGATGAAGCATCAGGGATGGATCGAGATGCACAGTCATGTGCTGCCCCATTTGGATGATGGAAGCAATTCCATCATGATGTCATTGGATATGCTTCGCCGGGAAGCAGCACAAGGTGTCTCTATCGTTTGTGCTACGCCCCATTATTATGCGGATCAAGCCTCGATTGGGCGTTTTTGTCAGCGCAGGGAGGCATCTTTCCAGATGCTCCGCTCCGCTCTGTCGTACGAGACTCTGCCCCGGATCCTTCCGGCGGCCGAGGTGGCATTCTTCTCAGGAATGGGTGAGTGCGCTGACCTGGAACAGCTTTGCATCCGGGGCACCAGAACCTTGATGCTGGAGATGCCCTTCACCGAATGGAATGACTTCCAGATCGAGGAAGTTTCTGCATTGGTGCTGGACCGTGGGTTTCATGTGGTGCTGGTGCATCCGGAGCGGTTTTGCGGCAGCAAGAACAACGTCTGGAGATTGAAAGAACTGGCAGAACTTCCGGTTGCTTTTCAGGTGAATGCCGGAACGCTGATCCGCTGGCGCACCCGTAAGCTGGGATTGAAGCTGCTGCAGGAAACCCAATACCCGCTGCTGGGCAGCGACTGCCACAACCTTACCACTCGCCCGCCCAACCTGGCAGAAGGCAGAGGAGTTGTGGCCCGGAAACTGGGAGAAACATTTCTGATGAAGATGGACCAGAGTGCCGCCAGGCTGATTGAGCCGGCAGCAGAAAAGGTGGTTCCATGAGCCGATACGGAAGAAGGAAAATCAGCCGGCGGGACCTGTTGAAGGCAGCCGGCGTGGTGGTTCTGGCGGGTGCCGCATTGGGCGGCGGGGCCTATGCTCTGGGCCGCTGGGAAGACAACCAGGATCAGGTGGAGTCCGCTGACAGCTACACCACCAACGATCACCGGACTGAAGCAGAACTGAAAGAAATTACCTATCAAGGCAAGACCTACCGCCAGCGGCCCAAGATCAAGAGCTACCTGTTCCTGGGCATCGACGAGATGGGGCCGGCGGTGGGTACCCAGAGCTATATCGCAGGCGGCCAGGCGGATGCCCAGATGCTGCTGGTGCTGGATGACGAAGCCAAGACCTGGCAGGTTTTGCAGATCAACCGGGACAGCATGGTGGAAGTACCGGTCATCAGCATGATGGGCACCGTGCCCTATACCATCGTGCAGCAGATTGCTCTGGCCCATGCCTACGGCAACGGCCGGGAGCAGAGCTGTGAAAACAACGTGACCGCCGTCTCGATGATGCTGGATGACCAGCCCATCGACGGTTATTTCTCCCTGAACATGGGGGGCGTCGGGATTCTGGTGGACCTGATCGGCGGGGTGACCATTACGGTCACCTCTGACTTCTCCGCTGTGGACCCGTCCCTGGTGGAAGGGGAGACCATCACCCTGAACGGGGAGCAGGCTTTTGAGTATGTGCGCTCCCGTCGGGACGTGGACGACCAGACCAACCTGGCCCGTATGGGCCGCCAGCGGCAGTTCCTGAAAGCCTTTGAAGAACAGATCAGAGGCATGGACGCTGACTTTGCAGTAACTGCCTATGATGCTTTGTCTGACTATGTCATTACCGACATTGCCAGCGGCACAGCGGTGGACATTGCAGACCGGCTGAAATCCTACGAGGAGCTGCCTTTGCTGACCATCGACGGTGAAAACACGGTGGAGGATGGCTACTGGGCCTACTACCTGGACCAAGACAGCCTGCAGCAGGCCATTCTCCAGCTGTTTTATGAGGAAATTTGAGAGAGGAAAGGGATTTATGGAAAATCAAGCCATCAACCAACCAACAGCACAAACTGTCCGGCGGCAGGATGACGATGTCATTGATTTGGTGGAACTGTTCTATGTGATGTGGGGCCATGCCTGGCAGATCATCCTCTGCCTGGTTGCAGGTGCAGCCATTGCCTTTGGCGTGACGCGGTTCCTGATCACGCCGATGTACCAGGCGACCTCCAGCATTTACATTGTTTCCGCTTCCAACAACTCTGTGGTCGACCTGACCGACCTGCAGATCGGCGCCCAGCTGACCGCTGATTACCAGGAACTGCTGGTGAGCCGTCCTCTGCTGGAGGATGTGATCAAGAACCTGGATCTGGATCTTACTACAAATGACCTGGCCGGCATGGTTTCCATTACCAACACCGCTGATACACGTATCCTGAAAATCACAGTCACCAGCCCCGATCCTCGGGAGTCAGCAGACATTGCCAACGAGCTGGTAGACCAGGCCTGTATCTATCTGCCCCAGATCATGGAAACCGACGAACCCAACCTGGTGGAGGAGGCAATCCCGCCCACGTCCAAGTCCAGCCCCAGTTACTCGAAGAACATTGTGCTGGGCGGCCTTCTGGGTGTGATTCTCTGCTGCGGCGTTCTGGTATTGCGGTACCTGATGAATGATACCTTTATGACGCCGGATGATGTGGCCCGGTATCTCGGCGTTCAGCCTCTGGCTACGATTCCCGAGGCAGATCTGGGGAATTTCGGTCAAGACAAGAAGCGCGGCTTGCTGAAGAGAAAGGAAGCAAAATGAAAGAACTGGAAATTAAAAAACTGCCTGAGCTTCCTTTTGATGTAACCGAAGCGCTGAACCAGCTCCGAATCAACCTGGGTTTCTGCGGGGAGCAGATCAAGACCATCATGGTGACCAGCAGTGTCCCCAACGAGGGCAAGAGCTTTATTACCATGCAGCTGTGGAAGATGATGGCAGAAGTCGGCGCCCCGGTTCTGCTGATCGACTGCGATTTCCGCAAGTCGGAAATGCGCCGGAAGTACAGCATCAGCAGCGTCAACAACGAAAAATTGATCGGGGCAGCCCATTACCTGGCAGGTCAGGCGGAAATTGAGGACGTGATTTACAAGACCAACATCTCCAATGGCTACATGATCCCGGTAACTTCGGCCATCGCGAATCCCACGATTCTGCTGGAAAGCCCGAATTTCACCAAAATGCTGGAATACTGCGAGCAGCGGTTCGCCTATGTTCTGGTGGATACACCGCCGCTGGGCAGCGTGGCGGATGCGCTGAATATCACCCGTCACTGCGACGGCAGTGTATTGGTGATTCACAGCGGCAGTACGCCCCGCAAGGTGGTACTGGATTCGGTTCAGATGCTGAAGCGGGCGGAGAGTCCGCTGCTGGGGGTTGTGCTGAACCGGGCCGATGTAAACGGACGTTCCAGCGCCTACTATCACCGGTATTACCATTCCAACTACTACTATAAGAATGGCTATCGATATGGCAGCTATGGCTATGGTTCCGGCCACGGCCATTCCCGCAATAAAAAAGAGAACAATGGAGGTAAGTAATATGAAAAAGAAATTGGCAGTCACGTTAACCAGTGTTGCGCTGGTTGCTGCAATGGCAGCTGTGATGGGCGGCCAGGCTCTGGCCATTGAGTGGCATCCCAGCCGTACCCAGAGTGAAGTGGGCGTTTCTGAGAGCACCACCACCACCACGACCGGCACTACCATTACGGTGACCACGCCCACTGGTTCCCAGGTTCAGGATACTTCTGCCCCCGTGATTCAGGTGACCCCTGTTTCCGAAACCCTGGCAGCCAACGCCGCCGTGGATGCAGCCAACCCCGGTGCTACTGGCGATCAGCTGGCAGGAATTGCCACGCAGAGCGGTCTGTCCTATGCAGCCAACGGGCAGCTGAACAACCTGTACAACCAGGTGACTTCTGCTGAATCCACTGAGCAGCTGCTGGCTGCGACTGCCCCTGCAGCAGCGGCAGAGTTCCAGTCCGCAGTGGGGGAGAGTGCCAACGCCTATACCCCGATCGCTCTGTACGACGTGGCAGCATCTCCCAGTGCTGAGGCCGCTATTGCCCAGAGCGGCAGCGTTCAGGTGGCTATTTCTGTGCCCGGCGTGGCAGACGGCACCCAGCTGGTTGCTGTCTGCTGGGACCGCAATGGCAACTCCTACCTGGTTCCGGTGCGTGTGGTGAACGGTGTTGTTTACCTGACTGTGCGCGCTTCCGGCCCTGTCATGATTATGGCTCGTGTCCGGGTGCAGGGATAAACAGATCTTGAAGGCAACAACTCTTTCAGGCCAGGGCGGCCGGCCTGAAGGAGCTGTAGGAATGAGAAGATATCAGGGCTGCTTTCCAAACACGAAGATCGTGCAGGAGAGCAGCTCTCTTTCTTTTGATGTCTTTTTCAAAAGACAGGCTGCTTTTGGATGTATAAGGAGAGTTGTATGTCAAAATTTCAGCATGATGTGATGCTGCGAATCGTCAAAGTACTGGATGTGGTGCTGGTTACGCTGCCGTTTGCAGCCTGCTGGTTTCTGTATTATGAGAGGCAAGTTAAATCAACTTTAACATGGGTGGGAAACAGTGCAGTTCTGCTGCTCTATGCAGCTTTGTTTATTGTACTGGGCAAGGTATACGATGCCTTCCTGATGTCGATGCAGCACGTCTCGGAGCTTTTCTATAGCCAGGCGCTGGCGGCAATGGCATCCGATGGCCTTATGTATATCGTGATTTGCCTGATGTCAGCGAAAGTCTGTAATTTGCTGCCGGGAATTGCAGCCATTGCAGGCCAGCTGGTGATGGCCGCAGTGTGGTCTTTTGGTTCTCATAAGTGGTACTATACAGTTTTTCCGCCTCGTCCGACGGCTGTTGTATATGATCATCGTCAGGGAATGGAGAAGCTGATTCAGGAGTACGATCTTGGCCTGAAATATGACGTCCAGGAGACACTGAGTGTCGATGAATGCCTGGATAATCTGAGTCTTTTGAATGATATGGATACTGTATTCCTAAGCGGGATCCACAGCCATGACAGAAATATTATTTTGAAATATTGTGTTGCGCGCGGCATTGATGTTTTTGTGATCCCCCGGGTGGGCGACGTCATCATGAGCGGTGCACACCACATGCATATGTTCCATTTGCCGATGCTGCGGGTAGGGCGTTACATGGCAAACCCTGAATATCTGTTTGTCAAGCGTGCAATGGATATTGTGCTGTCCCTGGTCGCGCTGGTGATTACCAGCCCAATTTTCCTGATCACCGCGATCGCCATTAAATTAGATGGAGGGCCTGCCTTTTACAAGCAGGTACGGCTGACAAAAGATGGCAGGACCTTTGAAATCATGAAGTTCCGCAGCATGCGGGTGGACGCTGAAAAAGATGGCGTGGCGCGGCTGTCCACAGGTGACAAGGATGACCGCATCACGCCGGTGGGCCATATCATCCGCAAGTGCCGGATTGATGAACTGCCCCAGCTGATCAATATCCTGAAAGGGGATTTGTCCATCTGCGGACCCCGCCCGGAACGTCCCGAGATTGCAGCGCAGTACTGCGAGGAAATGCCTGAATTTGCGTTGAGATTGCAGGCAAAAGCAGGCCTGACCGGCTATGCCCAGGTGTATGGAAAATACAATACGACGCCTTACGACAAACTGCAAATGGATCTGATGTACATTGCACATCCCAGTATTGTTGAAGATCTCAAAATTATGCTGGCAACGGTGAAGATTCTTTTTATGCCGGAGAGTACTGAGGGGATCGCGGAAGGGGCAACAACAGCCATGAGCGGAGAAGAGCATTAATCAGGATTATAACTATTTCACAATCAACTTTTTGACATTACAGGTATCGTGCATAGTGTCGGTTGATTCGTATGCCATGGTGAAATGTTCATGAAATTATAAAAGTTTGAGAAGAAAGAATCAACTTGAATTCTTTAAAGTTAATTCGGGCGGTTTATGTGTGATAGAGGAATGTAAATGAAAAAGGTTTTATTCGTTGCGACGGTTGTAAAAACACATATTATGGAATTCCACGTTCCTTATCTCAAGATGTTCAAGGAGATGGGCTGGGAAACAGCAGTCGCTGCGAGAAATGATTACGAAAATCCTGCTGACTGCGTAATTCCCTATTGTGATACATATTATAATATTCCATTTGAGCGTAATCCGTTAAAAATTGGAAATCTGAAAGCATACAAAAATCTGAAAAAAGTTATCGATAACGGTGGGTATGATATTATTCATTGTCACACGCCTGTTGGTGCGATGCTGACGCGTCTTGCTGCAAAGCGGGCACGAAAGAATGGAACAAAGGTGTTTTATACCGCACATGGATTCCATTTTTACACAGGTGCGCCTATTATAAATTGGATTTTATATTATCCAGTTGAAAGATGGCTTGCTCATTACACGGATGTTTTGATAACAATAAATCAAGAAGACTATAAACGTGCCCAAAAATTTCAATGCAGAAAGGTGATCTATATACCAGGCGTTGGAATTGATTTAAGTAAATTTAATACAATGGAGTTCAATAGAGATAGAAAACGTGAAGAACTTGGAATATCACATAATAGTTTTGTTATTTTGTCTGTAGGAGAACTTATACCAAGAAAGAACCATAAAATTGTTCTAGAAGCATTGTCGATCTTAAAAAATATCGATAAAATTAGTGATATTCAGTATCTTATTTGTGGAAATGGCCGCTTAAAAAAGGATCTAAAGCAGCTGACGTTAGAATATGGGATTTCGGAACATGTACATTTCTTGGGCTATAGAAATGATGTTTCTGAAATGTATAAATGCAGTGATTTGTTTGTTTTCATGTCAAAGCAGGAGGGACTACCGGTTGCTCTAATGGAGGCAATGGCATGTGGAGTGCCCATAATATGTTCTAATGTTAGAGGCAACAGAGACTTAGTAGAAAACAAATATAATGGCATAATAATTAAATTGGATCCCCAATTACTTTCAGAAAAAATTTTGGAATTAAAATCCAATGAGAAAGATAAAAAAATTTATTTGAATCATAGTCTAGAGAAAATCAAACATTTTGAATTGTCATATGTTCTAAAGGAAATGAAAGATATTTATGAAGGACAATAAAGAAATAAAAGATTCCAAAGTTGCTCTACTAATGCAAAGCGCTGTAAATGGCGGAGTTCAAAAAATTATAATTAATTTAGCAAAAGGAATGATAAAAAAAGGACTAAAAGTTGACCTTCTTATTGCAGACGCAACTGGCGAAATGCGTGAATTAGTTCCTGATGAATGTGCAGTATATGATTTTAAAAAAAGAAAGTATCATGGAGACCTTAAAGTTTTGATGGCTATGCCAGATATTGCTAAATATATTAAGCAAAATCCGGGCATTACTATTCTAGCTGCTCCAGGATTATCTTGCTCGGTTCTAGCTTTTTTAAAAATTTTTAATAAAGATTTAAAAGCGATTTTGATTAACGATAATAAATGCTCGCTTCTATGGAAAAAAACAGTATATCATAAAGCCGTTTTTTGTATAAATGCTATTTTGTATCGATTCGCAGATTATATCGTGGCAGCTCATACTCCGGCTAAAGACGATATAATACAATGGTATAAGATTAGTCCAGATAAAATCAAGGTAATATATCATCCGTTAATAGACTTGACCGAAATAAATGAAGCCCTCGCCGAAAAAGAACACCCATTTATTAAATTAAAAAAAGAAGGATATAAGCTGGTTTTAGCCGTAGGACGTTTGGTTCCAGAAAAAGCATATGATAATTTAATAAAGGCAATTCAATATGTAAAAAAAGAAGAAAAAGTGAAACTAATTATACTTGGAGAGGGACAGCAAAGAAAATTCTTAGAAAGCTGCGTAAAGAAAAATGGTTTAGAAAGTGATATAGAATTATATGGATATACAGATAAAGTATTCCAATTTATGAAAAGTTCAGATTTATTTGTCCTTTCATCAAGGCAAGAAGCATTTGGAAACGTACTAATAGAAGCTATAGCGTGCGGCGTGCCTTGTGTTGCAACAGATTGCGATAGTGGTGGCCCGAGAGAAATTATGGAGTCGCATGGAATAGGAAAATATGGAGTTTTATGTGATTGCAATGATGCACAACAACTGGCGAATGCTATAATTGCTGCTTTAAAACTTGATTATAATCGTAAACTGTTTGAAGAGAAAGCAATTAAATTTACAATTGATCATGCCGCAAGCGAGTATTTGAATGTAATAAGGAAAGTAAACGGATGAGTATTTGTAATAAAAATCCTGTTGCATCTATTGTGATGATTGCTACAACGATCGGTGCAGTACTTATATCGAGTATTTCACTAATTATCGGAAATGACGATGTATGCTATGGCCTGCTTGTTCTTGGAATTCTCTCTGGTGGTTTGGCAATTTCTGCAATAAAAAGATCCCATACAGGAAATGCAATAGCAATTGCATATATCACTCGACTGATAATATGCATTCTGTATACTGTTCAAAACGATGGAGATGCAGATGGCTATGGCATTTATGCTGTACAATTTGCAGCTATGCCAATAAGTGATGTGTTCTCTTCAATTCCAACTGGTGCATACTTTTACTCGTGGGTTATTAGCTTTTTGTTTCGTGTATTCGGAGAAAACTATATGCCTGTGCGGGCCATGAATATGGCAATAAGTGTTTACTGCGTTTATATTGCAATAGATGTTGTTGATCTAATCTATGGAAATAAAAAAACAACAAATGTTGCGGCATGGTGTATGGCGTTGTTTCCTAATTTGATCAGATTTTCAAGCTACTTTGCAAATAGAGAACCATTATTAATGATTTTTACATTGTTATATATAAAACACTCATATATATATTATTTGAAGAATAATAAAACGCATTTATTCCTATCTGTCGTATTTTTAATACCTGCAATGATATTACATACTTCAATGATAATTATGATTGCATTAACTGTTTTAATTATCTTAAGTAGAAAAGATAAGTATAGTAGCAGGCTTTCAAATGCATTGAAAAAAGGGTTGCTGGCAGGTGGATTGATTGTATTTTTTATATATATGCTTTCAAATGGTGTCGGTACAGAAAAATTGGGGGTTGGAGGTGGAGTAGAATTAAGTATATCTGGCATTAGTAGTATTGGAAATATGTCTGCTGAAGGCCGTGCAGCGTATCTAAAGGGTGTAAGCTTTTCTAATCCAATTCTGACAATTCTGTTTTTACCAATAAGAATGATGTATTTTTTATATACCCCGTTTCTATGGATGATTAGAAATTTGGTTGATATTGCGGGTCTATTTGATGCGCTCTTATACATCTATCTTTCAATTGCAGTAATAAAAAAGAGCATAAGTATTCTGAAATGCGATCACAAATCAACAGAAGAAAAATTTATCCTAATGCTACTTTTGGTTTTAGTTGTAATTGTGGCAATGTTTGCAGCCGTTACTTCAAATTACGGAACTGCAATTCGACATCGCTGCAAGCTGTTTCCAATCTTTTTGTTTATTGCAGTTGATGGCATTCAATCTAAAATTGAATCTATCATAATAAAAAAGTGAAATATTGTGTATGAAAATTAAAGTAGTAATTCCTTATTTTGGAAAATTGCCTGATTATTTTGATTTGTTTTTAAAAAGCTGTGAAATCAATTCTGAAATTGAATTCCTTATTTTTACAGATCAAAAAGTTAAAAAAGAGTATCCTACTAATGTTACAGTGTATCATACTGAATTTGAGGTGTTGAAGAAAAAAATTTGTTGTGCGCTTAATTTGTCAAAAAGCGCAATGAAAAACTTTTCACCTTATAAATTATGCGATTTTAGACCCACATACGGTTTGATCTTTGAAGACTATTTAAAAGATTCAGATTATTGGGGATATTGTGACGTTGATTTGATCTTTGGCAAAATCTTTGACATTCTTGACATTGGAGAAGTTGCTAAAAGTGAGAGAATTCTTACACAAGGACACTTGACTCTTTATAAAAATTGTCCGAAGATGAATCACATGTTTAAATTACCACTAAAGGGCGGGATTAATTTTGATAAAGTAATTACATATACGGAGCCCTGCTTTTTTGACGAAATTTTTATGCCAGCAATTTGCAAATCTCAAAATGTGATTCAATATGGAGATAATTGCTTTGCCGATATATTGCCTCAGTATAATCAATTTGTGGTTGCACCAACATGTACGATTAAAAATGTAAGCAACCAAAAGTTCTATTGGGAAAATGGACGCCTTTTACGCGAATATACAGAATCTGGAAATAAAATGACAGATAGCCTTATGTATATTCATTTGCAAAAAAGAAAATTGGACTGTCACTATTCTTATGATGATCTGAAAGGCAGAATATATATTACTCCGCAAGGCTTCTTTTCGGCTTCTAAGTATTCAGAGCAGTGCGAAATGCCAAGCAGCAGTCAGAAAAAAATATATTTTGCCAATAGATGGAAAGGCTTTACGCCGAGAAAAATCTGGATTAAAATAAAAGCTGAAAAATTCAAGGAGATACTAAGTTGAAAGTAGGAATCTTAACCTTTCACAGGACAACAAATTATGGAGCTGTATTGCAGACGTATGCATTGCAGAAAACCATTCTGGATTTAGGATACGATGTAAAGGTCATTGATTATAATAATGAAGAGATTTATTCTTATTGTGACTATAGAGTATTATATGGAAAATTGCCTTTAAAGACACGGGTTGGAAAAATAATAAGATATTCACATAACAAAAAAATAGCAAAAACTTTCAATAAATTTAGAAATAAGTGGATTGATTTATCCGTTGAATGCAATACGAATGCACAACTTCAAAGTGTTGAAGATGGATATGATGCTATTATTTGCGGAAGTGATCAGGTCTGGAATCCCCTTGCAATTCATTTTGATTTCGATGCATTTTTGCTGTCAGGTGTTAAAGGCAAACGCATATCTTATGCGGCGAGTGCTGGTAACATAACGCTATGGGAAAAATATTTGAAAAAGTATTGGATATGTTTGCATCGGTTTGATTCGATTTCGGTCAGAGAATCTGAAATGATACAACCTGTGGAAAATCTCTCCGAAAAGAAAGTGAGGCTTGTTCTGGATCCAACATTGCTTTTAAATAAAAAGGAATGGGAAAAGCTGGAAGAACCTCTGGGAAATGAAATTGAAAAGGATAACTATATATTGGTTTACTATTTGGGGAAAAATCGAGCACTGACAGATACGGTCAAAAAACTTCAGAAGCAAACAGGATTGCCGGTAGTATTATTAGGCAGACAAATTGAAGGAATAAAATCAATTTCTGTCCCCGCAGGACCCAGTCAATTTCTGTCATTGTTTCATCACGCTAAATTTGTAATAACAAGTTCCTTTCATGGAACAGTATTTTCAATTCTATATCACAAACCCTTCTTGGTGTTTGGAAATGGAAATTATAACTCTCGTATGAATACGTTGTTGTCAGCGCTCAAATTGCAGAGCAGGATGATTGATAATGAGAGTGCCAATTTGGAGAGAATAAATAAGGTGGTTGACTGGGGTCAAGTCGATTCTTTACATAAGGCCTTAAAAGAAAAATCTATTAATTTCTTAATTGAAGCTTTAAGGTAAGAGGGTTTAAAATGTTGCCATTGGATGAATGTGTAGGGTGCGCTGCTTGTCGGGCTGTTTGCCCGAAAAAATGTATTACAATGGAGCCGGATGAAAAGGGTTTTTTACATCCTTTTATCAAAATGGAAAATTGTATTGCATGCCATGCATGCGAAAATATTTGTCAGGTATATCATCCGGAAAGTAAAATTTTGCCAAAACTTGTATTGGCGGCAAGAGTAAAGAATACAGAAATTCTGAAGGGTAGTTCATCAGGAGGTATTGCATATCTTCTTTCAAAGGTGGTTTTAGATCAGGGCGGGTGTGTTTATGGAGCTGCTTTTGATGAACATTTGAAGGTTAAGCATATTCGAGTGGATTCATTACACAACCTTGAGAAACTTCAAGGAAGTAAGTATATTCAAAGCGATATTCAAAATGTTTATGATTCGATAAGAGATGATTTGAAAAGTAAAACAGTTTTGTTCATTGGGACACCTTGTCAAGTGGCCGCTGTGAAAAAATTTTTTTATGGTAGGGAGAATTTAATTACATGTGACCTGATATGTCATAGCGCACCAAGTCCCAAAGTTTTTTCTGATCATATCCGGGCAATTGAATCAAATAAAAAGAAAGTTGCAAAGTTTAATTTCCGGGATAAAGCATTAGGGTGGCATTATAATTTAAATCGTATTATCTATAAAGATGGACGTGAAGAGTTGCATTCGTATTGGAATCAGTGTTACAAAAGGTTGTTTTTAATGAATTTAATAGAAAGAGAGTCATGTTATAGTTGTCCATATACAAGCTGTTCACGTGTAGGAGATATCACGTTAGGAGATTATTGGAACATAAAAGATGTTACGTCTTTATTTGACGATGATAAGGGTGTGAATTCGGTTTTCTTTAATACAGATAAAGCAATTGATTTTTTTGGTATACATGTAAAGAAAAAAACAGTTTGGATGAAAACTAAGTTGGAAGATGCACTTCAAATACACTTAGTTATGCCATGTAAAAAAAAACCAGAAGTAGATCAATTCTGGGCATATTATAAGAAAAATGGATACAAGAAAGCTGCATATAAATTTGCGGGAGGTTATCATAAGCTGACAATCCGAAATTACATTAAAGACACACTGGAAAAATATGGACTACTAAAAGTTATTCTAAATAGGGGATAATAGTTAATGAGGCGAGATATAATTCTAATAAAAAATACTCTGATTATTTTGTTTGGAAAAGTTTGTACGCAACTCATTTCATATTTGCTGCTCCCTGTTTACACAACCGTTTTATCAACGGAAGAGTATGGAACGGTCGATTTGCTCATTACTTACGTTACGCTGATTGCACCTGTAATTACTTTACAGTTTGAATCAGCTGTATTTCGGTTTTTAATTGATGCGAGGGATAATCAGAGTGCCGAGTCAAAAATTATAACCAATAGTGTGGTTTGCCTGTTTATTTCCGTGTGTGGTTTTTGTGTGGTTTATGGAATACTATCTAAATATATAATGCTAGAGTATGCGTTTCCATTTATTTTATGTGTAATTGCAAACGCATTAATTTCTATTTTCCTGCAGGTTGCACGTGGCCTCGGGGATAATATAGTCTATGCTGTGGGCAGTGCCATTTCTGGTATTTTTACAGTTTTTTTTAATATTTTGTTTATTGTAATATACTCGTTTGGCGTATCGGGTATGATGTATGCTACAGCTTTGTCTCAGATAATTGGAACTCTTTATATTTTTGCAAAATTAAATATTGTAAAATATATTGATTTCAAAAAAATAAATTTGAACCAAATAAGAGAAATGTCAAAGTATTCACTTCCACTTATTCCTAATAGTCTTTCCTGGTGGATTATTAGTGTATCTGACCGTACCCTGGTATCAATTTTTATAGGCGTAGATGCAAACGGGATACTGGCTGTAGCTACCAAGTTTTCCACCATCGTAGTGAATGTGTTTTCTATTTTTAATCTTTCATGGACTGAATCGGTGGCGGTGCATATCAATGATGAAGATGGTGCAGAGTATATTTCCAAAATTACCAATCAGTGTTTTAAAATGTTCGCTTCATGTGGTCTCGTCTTGATTATGGGGTGTTCAGTTTTCTTTAAATATCTGGTTGGTGTGAATTTTTTACAGGCGTATAACCTTATTCCTTTGCTGGTAGTTGGCAGCATTTTAAATGTATTGCAGACTTTGTATGGAATTATTTATATTGGATTGAAAGATACAAAGCAGGTGTCCAAATCGAGTTTGATGGCAGCTGCTATAAATATGTTGGTTGATTTGATGGTTATTAGGTATATTGGATTGTATGCGGCTGCGGTTTCTACAATCTGTGCCATGCTTCTACTTTCGATATATAGGTATATAGATGTAAATAGGATTATAAAAATTAAAATCTCATTTTCTGATATTAGATATATTTTACTTGCGTATGGATTGATTTGTATAATATATTTTTGGAATAATAATATGTTTAATATTATTGGCTTGATTGCATCTGTGTTTTGTTGCATGATATGGAATAGGAGCATGATTGCTTCGATTTATACCTCAGTGAGCAATCGAGTTATGAAATCTTAACTGTTGACAGTTGACAGATGAGGAGAACAGTATGGGAAAGTATTTTGGTACCGATGGCTTCCGTGGGGAAGCCAACATCAATCTGACCGCAGACCATGCCTACAAAATCGGCCGCTTCATCGGCTGGTATTATGGGATGCTGCGCCAGCGCAATGGGGACAACCAGCCTCCGCGCATCGTGATCGGCAAGGACACCCGCCGCTCCAGCTATATGTTTGAGTATTCGCTGGTCAGCGGCCTGGTGGCTTCGGGGGCGGACGCCTATCTGCTCCACGTCACAACCACCCCCAGCGTGGCCTATATCGCCCGGGTGGATGACTTTGACTGCGGCATCATGATCTCGGCCAGCCACAACCCCTATTGGGACAACGGCATCAAGCTGATCGACTACTGCGGCGAGAAGATGGACGAGGATACGCTGCTGCTGATTGAGGACTACCTGGATGGCAAGCTCCACGTCTTTGACCAGGACTGGCCCGAGCTGCCCTTTGCCCACCGGGATCGGATCGGCCGCACCGTGGATTACGTGGCAGGCCGCAACCGGTATATGGGCTATCTGATTTCCCTGGGGGTCTACTCCTTCAAGGGGATGAAGGTGGGCCTGGACTGCGCCAACGGCAGCAGCTGGAACATTGCAAAATCCATCTTTGACGCCCTGGGCGCAGATACATATGTCATCAACAACCAGCCCAATGGCCTGAACATCAACCTGAATGCCGGCTCCACCCACATCGAGGGCCTGCAGAAGTTTGTGGTGGAGAAGGACCTGGACGTAGGCTTTGCCTACGACGGCGACGCCGACCGGTGCCTGTGTGTGGATGAAAAGGGCCAGGTGGTGGATGGCGATGCCATCCTTTACATCTACGGCTGCTACATGAAGGAGCGGGGCAAGCTGGACAACAACACCATCGTCACCACCATCATGTCCAACTTTGGCCTGTACAAGGCGTTGGACAAGCAGGGGATTGACTACGCCAAGACCCCGGTGGGCGATAAATACGTCTATGAATATATGGCCAAAAATGGCTGCCGCCTGGGCGGCGAGCAGAGCGGCCACATCATTTTCAGCAAGTACGCCACCACCGGCGACGGCATCCTCACCAGTCTGAAGATGATGGAAGTGATGCTGGCCCGGAAGAAAAAGCTCAGCGAGCTGGCGGCCCCCTTCAAGGTATATCCCCAGGTGCTGGAGAATGTCCGGGTGGCAGACAAAAAGGCTGCCCAGGCAGACGCTGAGGTCCAGGCCGCAGTGGCCAAAGTGGCCGAAGCCCTGGGTGACACCGGCCGGATTCTGGTCCGTGAATCCGGCACAGAGCCGGTGGTCCGCGTTATGGTGGAAGCACCGGAACATGAGATGTGCCAAAAGTATGTAGACGATGTGGTGGCAGTGATCAAGGCAAGGGGCTATGGTGTCTGATCGCTTGGCTGCACGATGAACAGATCAGAGTGGGAAGGGGAGTATCCGTTATGTGCGGAATTGTAGGATTTACCGGTCACCAGCAGGCAGCGCCTATTTTGCTGGAAGGCCTGTCCCGGCTGGAATACCGCGGCTATGACTCGGCGGGACTGGCTGTTCGGGATGGCGAGAACCTGGCCGAGGTGGTGAAAGCCACCGGCAAGCTGCGCAACCTGGCTGAAAAGACAGACAATGGCCGCGCTATGGCCGGAACTTGCGGAATCGGTCATACCCGCTGGGCTACGCATGGAGCGCCCAGCGTGACCAACGCCCATCCCCATGTCAGCGGAAACTGCCGCCATTCGGCGTCTGGTCCGGTGGAGTCTGAGGTGGTAGGGGTCCACAACGGCATTGTGGAGAACTACCAGGAACTGAAAGACAAGCTGCTGCGCCATGGCTATACGTTTTACAGCCAGACAGACACCGAAGTCCTGATCAAGCTGGTGGACTATTACTATAAGAAGTATAAAATGGGGCCTGTTGATGCCATAACCAGAACCATGGTACGGGTTCGCGGCAGCTATGCGCTGGAGGTTATGTTTAAGGACTATCCGGGAGAAATTTTTGTGGCCCGGAAAGATTCCCCCATGATCATCGGCATTGCAGATGGCGAAACTTATGTGGCTTCGGATGTGCCTGCCATCCTGAAATATACCCGGAGCGTCTATTACATCGGCAATCTGGAACTGGCACGGCTGACCCCGGGCAACGCAGTCTTCTATGACCTGAACGGCGATGAAGTGGAAAAACAGCCTGTAGAAATCACTTTCTCGGCGGAGGCAGCTGAAAAGGGCGGCTTTGAACACTTCATGATGAAGGAAATCCATGAGCAGCCCAAAGCCATCGAGGATACGCTCCACGCCGTGATCCAGGACGGGCAGATCAACCTGACCGGCGTTGGTTTGACCGAGGAAGAAATTGCCAGCATTTCGCAGCTGTACATTGTGGCCTGCGGTTCGGCATGGCATGTGGGTATGGTGGCCCAGTATGTCTTTGAAGACCTGGTCAAGATTCCGGTGCGGGTTGAACTGGCGTCGGAGTTCCGTTACCGCCGGATGCCGCTGGACCCCAGCGGCCTGGTGGTGATCATCAGCCAAAGCGGTGAGACGGCTGACAGCCTAGCGGCTCTGCGGGAAGCCAAGAGCCGCGGCCTGCGCACCCTGGGGATTGTCAATGTGGTAGGCAGCAGCATTGCCCGTGAGGCAGACAATGTCTTTTATACCCTTGCCGGCCCCGAAATTGCAGTGGCCACCACCAAGGCCTATTCTGCACAGCTGGCAGCCTGCTACACTTTGGCTGTCCAGTTTGCCAAAGTCCGCGGAGAACTGGATGCACAGAGCTGCAGCGATCTGATTGCAGAGCTGCAGACCCTGCCCGACAAAGTGGCCCGCATCCTGGAGGCTAAAGAGCGGATTCAGTGGTTTGCTGCCAAGTTCGCCAATGCCCATGATGTGTTCTTTGTGGGGCGCGGCATTGATTATGCTGTCAGCCTGGAAGGCAGCCTCAAGATGAAAGAGATCAGCTATATCCATTCGGAGGCATACGCGGCAGGTGAGCTGAAACATGGAACGATCAGCCTGATCGAAGACGGTACACTGGTGATTGGCATCCTGACCCAGAACAAATTGTTTGAAAAGACAGTCTCCAATATGGTGGAGTGCAAGTCCCGCGGAGCTTACCTGATGGGTCTGACCAGCTATGGCAACTACTCTTTGGAGGACACTGCAAACTTCACGGTGTACATTCCCAAGACAGACGAGCACTTCGCCGCCAGCCTGGCGGTGATCCCTCTGCAGCTGCTGGGGTATTATTTGAGCGTAAGCGCTCCATAATCCCCCGACTGTAAAAAAGTACTGACCTGTGAGAAAATAAGAGAAAGTATCAAAAGTCTTAGAAGTCTTAGAAATCTGAGAAGTCTCGCAGGG
>NZ_NFKB01000023.1:0-51514 GCF_002160175.1 Faecalibacterium sp. An192 | reverse complement strand
TCCTGAATGTGGCTGTATTTTCTGGGCATAGCAAAGACCTCCTGTAGTAGTTTTATTCTACCACAGGAGGCCTTCTTTTTTCATTGTCTACTTTTACTGGAGCGGTTCACAGCTGGATGGCGCCGGGGCTCTTTTTTGAGGTTACAGGGTGCCCACCGGCAGGGTGACGCCGTTGATCTTGGCGGCGTCCTGGCTCAGCAGGAACAGGATGGCCGGCACCACATCGGCGGGGCTGACGGGGCCGGGCTCCCCGGTCTCGGTCTGGAACGGCCCGGCCTGGACGCAGTTGACGGTGAGGCCGGCGGAGGCGTACTCGTCCGCCAGGGAACGGGCCAGGCCGGTGAGGGCGTTCTGGACCACTGAGGCGGAAGCGGTCTGCCCGGCGGGAACACCCGGCAGGGCGCCGTTCAGCTGGAACAGTACCCGGCCGGCGCCGGCGGCAGCCATCCGGGGCAGGAAGGTCTTGCACAGCAGCAGGGCGCTGTCCAGCTGGACAGCCCGCTCTTCGGCAAAACGCTCCTCGTCAAAGCAGGCGTAAGCGGCGGGAATGGTCCGCAGCCCGGCCAGATGAATCAGATGGGTGGGGGCGGGGTAGGTATCGGTCAGATCGCTGAGGAATGCCCGCACCGCCAGCGGCTGGGTGAAATCCACGTCGTAGGGGCGGATGAAGCCGGGGCGGGCCTGGCACAGCCCCGCCAGCCGGGAGAGATCGCCGCAGCCCTGGGCCAGGATCAGATCTCCTTCCGCCAGAGTGGGCAGCAGCCGCTCCATCAGGGCCAGGCCCAGGGGAGAGGTGGCGCCGGTTATCAAATAAATGTTGGACATAAAAAGCCCTCCTGGTAAGTTACAAAATTCTTACAAGTCAGTATACCCTAACAGGCGGGCCGCTGTCAACCGTTCAAGCGCCCAGATCTTCCAGCAGGGTCTCCAGCTCCTGGCGGCTCCAGACCAGATACCCCGCCTTGAACCGCAGCGCGTCCTGTTCGGGCAGCAGGTTGACGTAGATGTCGGTCAGCTCCAGCCGCTGGCGGGGAGTGCCGTCGGCGGTGCAGCTGTACACCGCCAGCCGTCCGCCCTCGTCGCAGAGATAGTAGCCCTCCTGCTGAGTTTCCTGGGGCACGTCCGCCAGGGAGTTGCCCGCCCGCAGGCTGGGGGTGCTGCTGGAGGAGGACGAACTGGGGGAAACCGAAGAAGCGGACCGGGGCGGCATGGTGGCCATCCAGTACAGGCTGAAGACAATGGTGAAGGCACACAGGCCATAATAGAGATAATACCAAAGTTTACGCATAAAAGCCGGGCTCCTTTCGGCGATAGTATGGGCAAAAGGGGCCCATTTCACACAATAGACGCCAAATTTCACAGCGGGGTGCTGTACTTTCACCGGATAAGTGTGTTATAATAACACGCAGGACTGTGCGCCGCCAGGCATGGACGGCGGCCGCAGAAAACGCCGAAGATCATCCCTCTGCCGCCGGGCGGCAGACGGGGAACAGATAACCGGAACAATCCGGATAAGGAGGCAATTTGCATCGCTATGAATGAAATGAGGCGCATTCACCGCAGCGACAGCACGGGCAGCGGCAGCCACAGCGCCGCGTCGGGCTCGGGCCGCCGGGTGGTCAATACCACCCACAGCCGCAAAGAGTCTGCACAATCCGCGCCGTCGGGCAGCGGGCGGCCCCCCCGTGAGCCGGGTGACCCCCAGCGGGGCCGCGGGCCCAAAAAGCAAAAGAAAGGCCATCCCATCCTGCGGGGTGTGATGCGGGTCATCGCCACCCTGTTCTGCCTGGGCATCATGGCCGGGTGTGCCCTGGCGGTCTGCCTGGTCTTTTATGTGGTGCAGGCCACCGCCAACGACGGCGACCTGCTCAACCTGGACAACATCGAGCTGAGCCAGTCCAGCGTGGTGATGGCCACCGACCCCGACACCGGGGAACAGATCGAGTACGCCACCCTGCGCTCCAGCAACAGCCACCGGATGTGGGTGGATCTGGAACAGATCCCCACCTACCTCCAGTACGCCTTCATCTGCACCGAGGACAAGGACTTCTACAGTGAGCCCGGCTTCAACCTCAAGCGGACGGTGGGCGCCATGATCAACGAGTATATCATCCCCATCTACAGCTCCAAACAGGGCGCGTCCACCATCGAGCAGCAGCTCATCAAGAACCTGACCGACGATGACAGCGCCAGCGGCATCGAGGGCGCCCTGCGCAAGGTGCGCGAGATTTACCGCGCCTATACCCTCTACCGAAACTACTCCAAGGAGACCATCCTGGAGGCGTACCTCAACACCATCAGCTTCACCGGCACCATCCAGGGCGTCCAGACGGCGGCTCTGGAATATTTCAACAAGGATGTCAGCCAGCTGACCCTGTGGGAGTGCGCCACCATCGCCTCCATCACCAAGAATCCCACCAACTACAACCCCTACACCAACCCCGAGAACCTGATCAACCGCCGGAATTTCATCCTTTATAATATGTGGGATCAGGGGGTCATCTCGGAGGACGTCTACCGCGAGGCCATCGCCCAGCCCCTGGTGCTGGCGGAGGAGGACGCCTCCAAGACCACAGCCACCAACAACTCCTACTTCACCGACGCCCTGTTTGAGGAAGTGGTGGAGGACATCATGGAGAAGGAGGGCATCACCGAGGCGGCTGCCCAGCAGATGCTGTACACCGGCGGCTTCACCATCGAGGCCACCGTCAATCCCAAGATCCAGACCCAGATGGAAGAGCTGATGCTCAACACCGGCGACGCCTACTTCCCGGCGGGCTGGCATGAGGAGCCGGTGTCCTCCCTGTCGGAGGACGACACCCCCGTCTACAACGCCGACGGCGCCCTCAAGACCACCACCGCCGAGGACGGCACCGTCACCTACTACCGCAACGTCCGCACCCAGGCGGCCATGGTCATGCTGGATTACGACGGCAACGTGGTGGCCATGGTGGGCGGCCTGGGCGAAAAGACCCGGGACCTGACCCTGAACCGCGCCTACAGCGTCACCCGCCAGACCGGTTCGTCCATCAAGCCCATCGGCGCCTACGCCCTGGGCATCGAGTATGGCCTGGTCAACTGGTCCACCATGCTCAACAACTCGCCCCTCTACCTCAAGAGCGACATGGTCATCCGTGACGACGACTACTGCCGCCGGAACGGCCTGTCCGGCCTGTCCGACCAGGCTCTGCGGGCTTATCCCAACGCATGGCGCAGCTGGCCCCAGAACTATGGCGGCAACTACGGCGACAACCAGGATGTTCCCCTGTGGAACGGTCTGGCCCGCTCCCTGAACACCATCGCCGTCCGTGTGGGCGACCTGGTGGGCGCCAGCACCATCTTCAACTTCGTCTATAACACCCTCCAGCTGGATACCCTGGACCCGGTCAACGACGTCGGCCTGGCCCCCATGGTCATGGGCAGCCAGACCCACGGCGTCACGCCGCTGGCTCTGGCGGCGGCCTTCCAGATCTTTTGCGACGGCCAGTACACCACACCGCATCTGTACAGCCGGGTTCTGGACCGGGACGGCAACATCTATCTGGAGAACAACGCCACCAGCTACCAGGCTCTGACTCCCCAGACCGCCACCATCATGAACCAGCTGCTGCAGAACGTTCTGTACAGCAGCGTCGGTACCGCAGCCGGCCGCTATCCCACCACCGGCGGGATGCGCTCCTTCGGCAAGACCGGTACCACCACCGATGAAAAGGACCTGTGGTTTGTGGGCGGCACTCCCTACTACGTCACCGCCGTCTGGTGGGGCTATGACTCCCCCTACGACATGACCAAGACCCTGGGCAGCCAGGCCAAGACCCGCACCTGTGTCGAGGCCTGGAAGGCGCTCATGAACGAGGTCCAGGAAGGCTACGCCTACAAGGAATTCCCGGTGGCCGACGGCGTGGTCCAGCGGTCCTACTGCACCCAGAGCGGCCTGCTGGCCACTTCGGGCTGTCCCAGCACCGCGGTCGGTTACTACAAGGCCGATGACCTGCCCGCTACCTGCAACTACGACCACAGCGGCGGCGTAGTGCCTGCATCGGTGGACACCGAGGGCGTGGATACCGACTGATTCGGGGCAATTCGGACACCTAAACCGTGTTCACTCAAGTGAAAACTGGCGATTCTGCCAAAAACGCATCCGTCCTCTTGCATTGCAGGGGGGCGGATGCTATTATATTTCCTGCAAGAACAGTTGTGCTTGAGAGGTGAACAGATTGGAGCGCCGATTTTATCTTGTAGACGCGCAGGTGCTGCCGGAGGTTTTTCTGAAGGTGATCCGCGCCAAAGAGCTGCTGGCCAGCGGCCAGGCCCGGAATATTTCCGCGGCCACCCGCAGCGTGGGGCTGTCCCGCAGCGCATTTTATAAGTACAAAGACTGCATTTTCGACTCAGAGAACGGGCGGGAGCTCATCACCGTAATGGCCACCCTCCGGGACGAGACCGGTGCTCTGCAGAGCCTGCTGGCCGGCATCAGCAGCGCCGGGGCCAGCATCGTCACTATCAACCAGGCCACCCCCGAGAACGGGACGGCCCAGGTGGCGGTGACCATCCGCACCGACACCATGCAGATGACCCCCGACGAGCTGGCCGCCATGCTGGGCCGCCAGAGCACCGTGGTCGGGGTCCGGCTGGGCTACGACGTCTGAGCCGCAAAACAGAAGGATAGGAGCGAGGGCAAGACTATGGCTAAGATTGCAATTTTAGGGTTCGGCACTGTGGGCAGCGGCGTGTATGAGGTTTTGAACCGCAACGCCGCCAGCGTGGCCCGCCGGGCCGGCGAGCCGGTGGAGGTCAAGTACATTCTGGATGTGCGGGATTTCTCGGACCGTCCCGACGCGGCCCTGTTTGTCAAGAACATCGACGTCATTCTGGCAGACCCCGAGGTCAAGGTGGTGGTGGAAACCATCGGCGGCACCCGCTTCGCCTATCCCTACGTGAAGCAGGCCCTGGAGAGCGGCCGCAGCGTCTGCACCTCCAATAAGGAGATGGTGGCCACCTATGGCGCCGAGCTGCTGGCCCTGGCCAAGAGCCATAACTGCGCCTTCCTGTTTGAGGCATCGGTGGGCGGCGGCACCCCCATCATCACCCCCATGCACCAGTGCCTGGCCGCCAACGTCATCACCGAGGTGGAGGGCATCGTCAACGGCACCACCAACTTTATGCTCACCAAGATGGCCCGGGAGAATATGGGCTTTGATGAGGCCCTCAAGATCGCCCAGCAGCTGGGCTACGCCGAGACCAAGGACCCCAGCGACGATGTGGACGGCCGCGACGCCTGCCGCAAGATCGCGATTCTGTCCTCGCTGGTCTGCGGGCATCACGTCTACCCCCAGAACATCCCCACCCGCGGCATCCGTGACGTGACGGTGGAGGATATCCAGGCCGCCGACAAGCTGGGCTGCGTCATCAAGCTCATCGCCTGGATGAAGCTGCTGCCCGGCGGCGGTGTGGCCGCCGGCGTGGAGCCCTGCCTGGTGCCCAAGGTCAACCAGCTGGCCGGCGTGGACGACGTGTTCAACGCCGTCAAGGTCAAGGGCGATATGCTGGGCGACGTGGTCTTTTACGGCAAGGGCGCCGGCAAGCTGCCCACCGCCAGCGCGGTGGTGGCCGACGTGGTGGACGCCCTGAAACACGGGGTCCAGATGCACGACAGCCTTTTCTGGCAGCCCGCCCAGCCGGCGGAGGGGATGCTCACCGACCCCGCCCCCGCGGCATACTATGTGCGTGTGGAGGGGGCTGCGCCGGCGGTGGTGGAAGCCATTTACGGCAAGGGCCGCCTGGTGGCGGAACACTTCGACGGCTGCGCCTACCTGGTCGAGAAGGCGGACGCCTCCGCCCTGGAGGAAGCAGCCCGCAAGATCGGCGCCGTGGGCGGCAGCGTCAAGCTGGTGCTCCGCCGCCTGCCCGAGGAAGAATAAAGAGGGGAGAGACGGAAGATGAAAATTAAGGTATCCGTCCCGGCCACCAGCGCCAACGTGGGCTCGGGCTTTGACGCCCTGGGCCTGGCCGTGACCCTGTACAATACCGCAACCTTTGAGGAGAGCGACAAGCTGGATATTTCGGCGGCGGACGGCACCCGCATCCCCCGCAACGAGTCCAACCTGATCTATCGCTCGGCCAAGAGCCTGTTTGACCGGGTGGGCAAAAAGATGCCGCCCCTCAAGATCGTCCAGACCAACCCCATCCCCATGGCCCGGGGCCTGGGCTCCTCGTCGGCCTGCATCATCGCGGGCCTGCTGGGCGCCAACCGGATGCTGGGGGATGTGCTCAACACCCAGGAGCTGCTGACCCTGGCCACCGCCATCGAGGGTCACCCCGACAACGTGGCCCCGGCTCTGCTGGGCGGCCTGACCTCCAGCGTCTTTGAGGATGGGCAGGTCTATTCGGTTAAGCGGGATGTGGACCCCAGCCTCTGCTTTGCGGCCATCGTGCCCGACTACAAGCTGCTGACCGAGGCAGCCCGGGCGGCTCTGCCGGCCCAGGTGCCCCACAAGGATGCGGTCTATAACCTGTCCCGGGCGGCGCTGCTGCCGGCGGCCTTCTGCGACGGGCGGCACGATCTGCTCCACATCGCCACCGGCGACCGCCTCCACCAGCCCTACCGCATCCCCCTGATGCCGGGGTCCAAAGAGGTCTTTGCCCTGGCCAAAGAGTGCGGAGCTCTGGCTGTTTATGTCTCGGGCGCAGGCAGCACCGTCATGGCGGTGGCCGAGCGCAGCGGGGCGGAGAAGTTCTACGCCGGTCTGGAACAGGGCCTGGAGGCTCTGGAAGGGCTGGACGGATGTGAAGCATTTACACTGCTGCGCCTGGACGCGGACAACACCGGCGCGACAGTTGAATGACAGAGGGAAAAGGGAAGAACCAAAACCATTTGGGGATGAACGCCCACTGTTGACAGAGGAAGAAAAAGAGGAGAGTGACAAGTATGGCGTTGATCGTACAAAAGTTCGGCGGCTCATCGGTCCGTGACCGCGAGCGTATTTTCAACGTGGCGCGCATTGTGGCCAACACCCACAACGCAGGCAACGACGTGGTGGTTGTGGTGTCCGCCCAGGGCGACACCACCGACGACCTGATCGCAAAGGCGGCAGAGATTACCCATAATCCCTCCGCCCGTGAGATGGATATGCTGATGGCCTCGGGCGAACAGATCAGCATCGCCCTGCTGGCCATGGCGCTGAATGAGATCGGCTGCCACGCCACCAGCCTCACCGGCTGGCAGGCAGGCTTCCGCACCGACCGTGCCTACACCAAGGCCCGCATCAAGCGGATGGATACCGAGCGGATCACCTCGGAGCTGGAGCGCAACCGCGTGGTGGTTGTGGCCGGCTTCCAGGGTCTGAACAAGCTGGATGACATTACCACCCTGGGCCGCGGCGGCTCGGATACCAGCGCAGTGGCCATTGCAGCGGCCCTGCACGCCGACCGGTGCCAGATCTTCACCGATGTGGAGGGCGTCTACACCGCCGACCCCCGCAAGGTGCGCAACGCCCGCAAGCTGCCTGAGATCACCTTTGACGAGATGCTGGAGCTGGCCAGCCTGGGCGCTCAGGTGCTGAACAACCGCAGCGTGGAGCTTGCCAAGAAATACAATGTCGAGCTGGAGGTCCTCTCCAGTCTGAACCCGGTGCCGGGCACAGTGGTTAAGGAGGTTGCAAAAGAAATGGAAGGTATGCTGATTAAGGGTGTTGCAAAAGACACCGACGTGGCCGTTATCACCATCATGAACGTCCCCGATGAACCCGGCATGAGCTTTAAGATCTTCGGCATGCTGGCCCAGAAGAAGGTCAACGTGGACATCATCCTGCAGTCCACCGGCCGCGACGGCAAGAAGGACATCATCTTCACCTGCTCCCAGGGCGATGCCCCCATTGCGGTCCGCGCTCTGAAGGAGAGCGGCAAGTTCTCTGAGGTCAGCTGCGACAACAGCTACGCCAAGGTGTCCATCGTGGGCGCCGGCATGCAGAGCCACAGCGGTGTGGCCGCCAGCATGTTCGAGGCCCTGTCCAACAGTAACATCAACATCCACATGATTTCCACCAGTGAGATCAAGATTTCCTGCATCATCGACAAGGATGAGGCCGACCGCGCTGTCAGCGCTATCCACGACAGCCTGTTCCACTGATTCCGCCGCTTTTGCAGAAAACCCCGCGAAGGGGCAGAAAATGAGCGTCTTTTACGGCAGATTGTGCGCCTGGCCAGCGGCCAAGTACACGGTCTGCCGTAAAATTTTGCCTTTTCGCAGGGGAAACCCAGCCCGGCCCCCGGCGGGGCGGGGCAGGGGACGCAGGCCGCTTTTGCCGCGCTGTGACACAATTTTTTAACTTTTTTCATCGTTTACAGACCGGCGCAAAAGCGGTATACTAACATCCGAGCTCTGCGGGGGCCCGTCCCCCGGCCCGGAGCGCGGACTACCAAACGATGGAGCAATCATGGAACAGAAACAACGACCCCCGGCAGGAACCGCCGGCAGGCCCCGCCTGACGCGGGAACAGTGGCTGGCGCGCCGCCGTCGCCGCCGCATCCGGCTGATCCGCAACTGGATTCTTTTTTTGTCGGCCTGCGCCGTCCTGGTGGGGCTGATGACCGGCGTGATTCTCTGGGCCCTGCCCCAGATCAGCGGCATGCTGGGCAAGCATCAGGAATTCACCGCCCCCACCTACGATTTGTCGGGCTATGTCTTTGACCCCGACGACCCCTATCTAGTTCTGGCGAACAACAACCTTCCTCTGGAACAGACCGAGGCCCCCATTCTGGAGGTGGCCGACGAGTCCACCGGCCAGCAGCTGGAACAGCAGGCCGCCGCTGCCTGGAAGGCCATGGCGGCCGCCGCCCGGGAAGTGGGGATTGAGCTCACCCTGACCGAGGGCTACCAGACCCCCGAGCGCCAGCAGGAGGCCTTTGACGCCCGCAAACAGACCTATCTTCAGGAAGGAAAGAGCGAGGAGGAGGCCGACGCCCGCGCGGCGGCCATCGTGCCCCGGCCCGGCTGCAATGAGAGCGGCACCGGCCTGGCGGCAGATATCACCTCGGCGGATTACCCCGCCCTGGACACCGGCTTCGCCGACACCGACGCTTTCCGCTGGCTGAAAGCCTACGCCGCCGACTATGGCTTCATCCTCCGCTGGCCGGAGGACTGCCAGGCCGTCACCGGCATGGTGTATCAGCCCTGGCACTGGCGCTATGTGGGTGTGGACAACGCCCGCGCCATCGCCGCCAGCGGCCTGTCCCTGGAGGAATTTGTGGCGGTGCATCAGCTCAGCTGAGCCCGCACCCTTTGCGATGACACATACACGGCCCGGGGAGACGGGCCAGGAGGATAGACAGATTGGAACGTAAGCAGCTTGCACCTGGGGTGCATCTCTCCTGCGATCCGGCCGAGAAACTCAACCGCTGCCGGATCAGCATTCACTTTACTTTTCCCGCCCAGCGGGACACCGCTACCGCCCACGCCCTGCTGCCGCTGGTGATGGAGCGGGGGTACGCCGGCTGCCCCGACATGACCGGCCTGACCAAAAAGCTGGCCCGCCTCTATGGGGCGGACCTGACGGTGGACGGCCGCCCCATGGGGGCCAACCGGAACCTGTGCATCAGCGTCACCGGCATCAAGAACCGGTTTGCCCTGGCCGGGGAGGACCTGAGCCAGGAATACACCCAGCTGGTGCTGGGGGTGGCCTTCCATCCCTGCATGGCGGACGGCGCCTTTGACGCCGAGGCGGTGGCCATCGAAAAACAGATGCTCCGCCAGTCCCTGGAGGACGAACTGAACGACAAGCGGCTGTACTGCATGCGCCAGACCGCCCGGGAATTCTATGGGGACAGCCCCATGGGCATCCGCCAGGAGGGCTATCTGGAGGAAGTGGACGGCCTCACCGGGGCCGACCTGGCCGCCGCCTATGAGGACATGCTCCGCACCGCCTCCATTGAATTGATGGTGCTGGGCTGCACGCCCGACGAGACCGCCCGCATCGAGGCGGCCTTCCTGGCCGAGCTGGACAAGATTTCCCGCCGTCCCCAGCCCATGGCCCCCTTCCTGGCCATGCCCCGCCAGACCACCGTCCACAAGACCGAATACTTTGATATGGTCCAGGCCAAGCTGTGCATGGCCTTCACCCTGGGCCAGCCCATGGACCTGGCCGACCTGGCGGCCTGCCGCCTGGCCATGGCCCTCTACGGCGGCAGCGTCACCAGCCGCCTGTTCCTGAATGTCCGGGAGCGGGACCACCTGTGCTATTACTGCGCCTCCTCCTTCCAGAGCTTCACCGGCAGCATGACGGTGTCCAGCGGCATCGAGCCGGGGGACGCCGCCCGGGCCGAGGAGGCCATTCTGAACGAGCTGGCCGACCTTTGCACCGGCCCCATCACCGACCAGGAGCTGGAGGACTGCCGCCGGGGCCTCATCGACGGGCTGGAAGGGGTAGAGGACTCCCTCAGCAGCCTGGAAAGCTGGTACGGCATGGAAATCATCCGGGGCGGGGCCATTACTACCCCCGCCCAGGCCCGGGCCGACCTGGCCGCCGTCACCGTGGACCAGGTCCGGGCGGTGCTGCGGCGGTTCAGCCTGTCGGTCAGCTATCTCTTGACCAAAAAGGAGGGGCCCTATGTCTGAGCATCTGCGCGCCATTCTGGACTGTGCCGGGAATGAACGGTACGTCCTGCCCTCGGGCCTCACCGTCCTGGTGCGGCCCATGCCCGGCTACGCCGCCGCCCACGCCATCGTGGCGGCGCGGTTCGGCTCCATTGACCTTCACTTCCGGCTGGGGGAGGAGGAACTGACCCTCCCCGCCGGCGTGGCCCACTACCTGGAACACAAGATGTTTGAGGACCAGGAAGGGGATGCTTTCGCCCAGTTCGCCCGCACCGGCGCCAACGCCAACGCTTTCACCAGCTTTGACCGCACCTGTTACTATTTCACCGCCACCAACGCGGTGGACGAGAGCCTGGACGTCCTGCTGAACATGGTGACCCATCCCTATTTCACCGACGAGACGGTGGCCAAGGAGCAGGGGATCATTGCCCAGGAGATCAAGATGTATGAGGACAGCCCCGACTGGCGTCTGATTACCGAGCTGTGCCAGTGCCTGTACTATACCCATCCCATCCGCAGCGACATTGCGGGCAGCTGCGAGAGCATCGCCCGGATCACCCCCGCCATGCTCTACGACTGCTGCCGGGCCTTCTATGCCCCCTCCAACCTGGTGCTGGCCGCGGCGGGCAACATCACCGCACAGCGGGTGCTGGCGGCCTGTGCCCGGGCCGGGCTGGACAAGCCCGCCGCCGCTCCGGCGGCCGGGCGCCTGTTTGACCCCGAACCCATGACCCTGCCCTGCGCCGAAAAGACCCTGAAAATGGCGGTGGCCAAGCCCTGTTTCGGCATCGGCTTCAAGGAGGAGCCTCTGGCCCCCGGCGACGGCCGCACCGAGGCTTTGTACGATTTGATCCTCTGCTGTATCAGCGGGGGAATGTCCCGGCTGTATCGCCGCCTCTACGATGAGGGCCTGGTGAACCCCGGCTTTGGGGGCGAGGTGCTGCGGGTGGACGGCTGCTGCTGCATCCTGTTCACCGGCGAGAGCGACACCCCCGACACGGTGGAACAGCTGCTGCTGGAGGAGATCGAGCGGATTCGCGCCGAAGGGGTGGACCGGGAGATCTTTACCCTGTGCAAAAACGAAAAGTACGGCCAGCTGGTGGAAAACCTGGAAAACGTGGAGGATTCCGCCAGCCAGATGGCAGACTTTGCCCTCATGGGCCAGACGGTGGCCCAGCAGATCGAGATGCTGGCCGGCCTCACCCCCGAGGACGCCGACGCCGCTTTGCAGCGGATTTTGCAGCCCGGCCGGATGGCCCGGGTGCGGATTCTGCCCGACGGCTCTGCTGCCCCCGATTCCGACGAGACCGACTGAAACCCCAAGGAGGTACGTAATTATGACAAATCTTGTGACCTTTCCCGGGCTGGGCCTCAGCTTTGAGATCAGCCGGGTCGCCTTCACCATCGGGGGCGTGAACATCTACTGGTACGGCGTGGTCATCGCTGTGGGCCTTGTGCTGGCTATGATCTTTGCTATGCGCCACTGCACCGAGTTCGGCATCGACGGCGATTCCATGGTGGACGTCCTGGTGGTGGGCGTGGTGCTGGGCATCCTGTCCGCCCGTGCCTACTATGTGGCCATGGCCCCCTTCAAGTACCAATCCATCCGGGAGATCCTGTCCCTCCGGGACGGCGGTCTGGCCATCTATGGCGGCATCATCGGGGCGGTGGTCTTTGGCGGCCTGGCCTGCAAATGGCGCAAGGTGCCGGTGCTGCCCATGTTTGACCTGACCGGCATGGGCTTCCTCATCGGCCAGTGCCTGGGCCGCTGGGGCAACTTCTTCAACCAGGAGGCTTTCGGCTGCAACACCACCCTGCCCTGGGGCATGTACAGCGCCGCCACCGAGGCCTATCTGCGGGGCAGCACCGTGACGGTGCCCGCCGGCGTCACCATCGATCCCACCATGCCGGTCCACCCCACCTTCCTGTATGAGAGCATCTGGTGCCTGGTGGGCTTTGTGGCGCTGCGGTTCTACATGAAAAAACGCCGTTTCAACGGCGATATCGCCCTGCTGTATGCCATCTGGTACGGCCTGGGCCGGTTCTGGATCGAGGGCCTGCGGACCGACAGCCTGCTGCTGGTGCCCTCCATGGGCCTGCGTGCGTCCCAGCTGGTGGCGGCCATCGCTGTGGTGGGCGGCATCATCGCCCAGGTGATCCTCCGCCGCAAGTACAAGGATCAGACCCTCATGGTGCATCTGGCCATCACGGCGGACAACCGCAAACTGCAGGCCCAGGTGGCCAAGAAGGAGGGCGTCGCCGTCAAGGACGTGGTCCTGCCGGTGGAGGAGGCTTATGCCGGCCTGTCCCGTGCAGAGTTTGCCGACCGCACCAAGACCTACAATGACCAGCTGAAGGAAATGCTGGAAGCCCGCCTGAAGGGCGAGCCCCAGCCCGACGCCCATACCGACGCGGACACCGGCGCCGACGGCCAGTAAGGCCCCGGCGGATGGTGCTCTCTCACAAAAAGCAGTCCGGTTTTTTGTGCTTTGTGCCGATGGACGGGAAAATGCGATTGTGATAGAATAAGAAAGAAATCAAGGCGTTACTCCCCGGAGGCGCTACTTGTACATCTGCCCTTAGAGAGGGTAGGTGTATGTTGTAGTCGCTTCAGGGGATTTTTTTATTGGTTTGAGCGGTGCCCGCGTGACCGGGCTGGCCGGGGAGGAAAGTGGTTCCGACGTGCGCATCATCAAAAAGATCAACAACAACGCAGCGCTGGGGCTGGATGGCAGCGGCACCGAAGTGGTGGTGCTGGGCAAGGGGATCGGCTTTGCCGACATGCCCTACGAACTGACCGATTATTCCAAGATACAGCGTACTTTTTACGATATGGACCCCCGCTATGTCCAGATGGCGGCCGGCATCCCGGACGCGGTGCTGGAGGCCAGCGCCGACATTGCCGAGCTGGCCGAGATGGAGCTGGAGTGCGAGCTGAACCCCAATTTGCCCTTCACGCTGGCGGACCATCTGAACTTTGCACAGGAGCGTCTGCGCAGCGGCACCGTCCTGTCCACGCCGCTGTCCTACGACGTGCGGCACCTGTACCCCAAAGAGGCCGCCCTGGGCCGCAGGGCCCTGGACATCATGGAAGCCTATACCGGCACCCGCCTGCCCGACTGTGAGGCGGTGAGCGTGGCCCTCCACCTCATCAACGCCGAGAACGAGTCGGGGGATATCCATTCCACCATGCTGGCCCTCAAGATCACCGAGGACGTGGACGCCATCATTGAGAAGGAGCTGCACATCCGGCTGGACAAGGACAGCTTTCAGTATTCCCGGTTCGCCATGCACCTGCGCTACCTGATCCAGCGGCTGATGAGCGGCCGCCAGGTGGAGGACCAGGCCGTGGGCCTGCTGGGCCAGATGCGGCGGGAATACCCCCAGATTTATGTCTGCGCTAAAGCGGTGGTGGAGTATTTCGCCTCCGCCTGGAGTTGGCAGTGCAACGACGAAGAACTTTTGTACCTGATGCTGCACATCTACCGCGTGCAGCAGAAAGGGGACTGACAGGCCCTGCCTGTCCCGCAATCAGAATGGACCGGTCTATGGCGCGCGTGGCCCGGTGCAGATAAAAAGGAGAGATCAACCGTGAATCAGGAGCAGTTTTTGCAGCAGGTATACCCGTACATCGGCGGCCAGGCCAACGTGGGCCGTTGGCAGGCCAGCGGAGACAAGCTGTATATCACCGTCAAGGACCGCAGCATGGTGGATCTCGCATCGGTACGCGGGGTGCCCGGCGTGGCGGCGGCAGAACTGGGCCGCAGCCGCCTGAGCATCACGGTACAACCAGACTCTCAGGAGGAATTGTACATGGCTAAAAAAGGAAACTACGACGAGCTGGCCAAAAAGATCATCGCCCTGGTGGGCGGTGAGGCCAACATCGCCAACGTCACCCACTGCATCACCCGCCTGCGCTTCAATCTGAAGGACGAGAGCAAGGCCGACACCGAGGCCATCCGCAGCACCCCGGGCGTGGTGGGCGTCACCTCGGCCAACGGCCAGTATCAGGTCATCATCGGCGCCGAGGTCACCCAGGTGTATGAGAAAGTGGCGGCCCAGCTCCACAATCTGGAGGGCGGCTCCGCCGCTCCCGCCAAGCAGGAGGGCTCCTTCGTCAGCCGCCTGATTGACACCATCACCGGCATCTTCACCCCCATCCTGCCCCCGCTGACCGCCGCCGGCATGCTGAAGGCCGTTCTGGCCATCCTGGTGGCCTTCAAGCTGGTGGACAGCGCCTCCAGCACCTACCAGGTCATCAACTTCATGGCCGACGCCACCTTCTACTTCCTGCCCATCCTGCTGGCCAACTCGGCCGCCAAAAAGCTGGGCTGCAACCCCTACCTGGCCATGATGCTGGGCGGCATCCTCATCCACCCCAACTTTGTCAGCATGGTCACCGCCTCCAAGGAGACCGGTGACGCCATCACCGTCTTTGGCCTGCCCATCTACAACGCCACCTACTCCTCCTCGGTCATTCCCATCCTGCTGGGCGTGCTGCTGATGTCCAAGGTGGAGCCTCTGGCCAACAAGTTTGCACCCAAGGCGGTCCGCTTCTTCACCGCACCTCTGATCACCATGCTGGTGGTGGGCATCGCCACCCTGTGCGTCCTGGGCCCCATCGGCTACGTGATCTCCAACATCCTGGCCTCCGCCATCAACGGCCTGGGCGCCAACGACACCCTGGTGCCGGACGGCAAGGGCGGCTTCACGGTGGAGGACGACTACCGCATCAAGTATATGAACGACCACCTGGTCCAGGTCAGCGAGGCGCTGCACGACGGGGTGGACGTGATGGGCTATACCGCCTGGGGCTGCATCGACCTGATTTCCTGCTCCACCGCCGAGATCAAAAAGCGCTACGGCATGATCTACGTGGACCTGAACAGCGACGGCACCGGCACCCTGGCCCGCTGGCGCAAAAAGAGCTTTGACTGGTACAAGGAAGTCATCGCCACCAATGGCGAGAGCCTGAAAGTCTGAGCCTCTGCATGACACTCTGAAGACGGCCGCCCGGGTGGAGATTCCACAGGGCGGCCGTTTTTGACTGGGAAACCCCGGGCCCGGCGGCCGGCCGGGACGGCTCCCCGCCGAAACCACGCTGCAAGGCGAAAAGATTCGCCGGAAAATCCGAAAAACCCCTTGCAATGCCCCCGATTTTCTGGTATACTATATCAGCCGCTTGGCGTGGGCGCCCAAAATGGCCCGGATGCGGGCCTGCCTTGACAGCCAGCGAGTACACAGAAAAGGATGAAACACATGTACGCAATCATTGTTACCGGCGGTAAGCAGTACCGCGTGGAGCAGGGCGACATCGTCTACATTGAAAAGCTGGACGTTGAGGCTGACTCCGAAGTGAAGTTCGATCAGGTCCTCGCTGTGGGCGAGGAAGGCTCGGTGAAGGTGGGCGCTCCCGTCGTGGAGGGTGCTTCGGTCACTGCCAAGGTCATCAAGAATGGCAAGGGCAAAAAGCTGAACATCATCACCTATCGTCCCAAGAAGCACAGTGCTCGCCGCATGGGCCATCGTCAGCCCTACACCAAGGTTGAGATCACTGCGATCAACGGCTAAGGAGGAAGTATACAATGGCACACAAGAAAGGCGTAGGCAGCACCAAGAACGGCCGCGACTCCATGGCCCAGCGTCTGGGCGTGAAGCGTGCCGATGGGCAGAAGGTTCTGGCTGGCAACATCCTGGTCCGGCAGCGCGGCACCCACATTCAGCCGGGTGAGAACGTTGGCAAGGGCAGCGATGACACCCTGTTCGCTCTGGTGGACGGCACCGTCCGTTTTGAGCGCGTGGGCAAGTCCGGCAAGAAGTGCAGCGTCAAGCAGTAACTTCCCAAGGACCTGACAAACTGCAGATCGAAGAGCCGGACCGTTTGGCCCGGCTCTTTTATGTGTAAGAGAGTTTGGATGACGCCCCGGATGCAGGGGAATGCTGAGAGCAGAATCTCCGCAGCCCGGGCGCCGGCCCGCTCACCTGCGGCAGAATAAAGGAGAAACACATGGCAGCACAGACAAATTTCATTGATATCGCCACCATCTGGCTCCACGCGGGCAAGGGCGGCGACGGGGCGGTCAGCTTCCACCGGGAAAAGTTCGTGGCGGCGGGCGGCCCCGACGGCGGCGACGGCGGCCGCGGCGGCGACATCATCTTTGTGGTGGACGATCACCTGACCACCCTGATGGATTTCCGCTATAAGCGCAAGTACACCGCTCAGGAGGGCGGCCCGGGCCGGGGCAGCAACTGCCACGGCGCCAACGCCCCCGACCTCATCATCAAGGTGCCCATGGGCACCGTCATCAAGGACACCGCCAGCGGCCTGGTCATTGCCGACCTGTCCACCCACGACCCCGTGGTGGTGGCCAAGGGCGGCCGGGGCGGCTATGGCAACGCCCATTTCGCCACCCCCACCCGCCAGGTGCCCAAGTTCGCCAAGCCCGGCATGCCCGGCGAGGACATCCAGGTCACCCTGGAGCTGAAGCTGATCGCCGACGTGGGCCTGATCGGCTTCCCCAACGTGGGCAAGTCCACCCTGATTTCCACCATCAGCGCCGCCCGGCCCAAGATCGCCAACTACCACTTTACCACCCTGGTGCCCACGCTGGGCGTGGTGTCGGTGGGTGAGGGCGCCAGCTTTGTCTGCGCCGACATCCCCGGCCTGATCGAGGGCGCCAGCGAGGGCGTGGGCCTGGGCCACGATTTCCTGCGCCATGTGGAGCGGTGCCGTCTGCTGCTCCATGTGGTGGACGTCTCGGGCAGCGAGTGCCGGGACCCCATGGACGACTTTGAGAAGATCAACCAGGAGCTGGAGCGGTTCAGCCCGGCCCTGGCCCAGCGGCCCCAGATTGTGGTGGGCAACAAGTGCGACCTGGCCACCGAGGAACAGATCGAGGCCTTCCGCCAGTATGTGGAGGCCAAGGGTCTGACCTTTGTGCCCATCTCGGCGGCCACCATGCAGGGGGTCAAGGCCCTGCCCGGCCTGGTGTACAACCGTCTGAAGGATATCCCGCCGGTGCCGGTCTTTGCGACCGAGTACAAAAAGCCGGAGGTCAAGCCCGACGACCGCAGCTTCACCATCACCCGGCTGGAGGCCCACCGCTGGTCCATCGACGCTCCCTGGCTGGAGCGGATTCTGGCCGGCAGCAACGTGGACGACTACGAGAGCCTGCAGTTCTTCCAGCGGCAGCTGGGGGAGAGCGGCATCCTGGACGCCCTGGTGGACAAGGGCGTGGAGGAAAACGACACCATCCTCATCGGCGATTATCAGTTCGACTATATCTTCTAACCGGAGGGCAGCGCCATGGACAAGACACCCGCGGAAAAGATCGACCTGCGTGAGATCAGCCCCCTGGCCCTGGCCTTTGTGGGGGACAGCGTGCTGGAACTGCTGGTGCGCCGGCGGCTGGTGGAATATCACCGGCTGGCTCCCGGCCGCCTGAACGCCGAAAAGATCAAATATGTATCCGCCCGGGCCCAGTTCCGGGAGGAGCAGCTGCTGGAGCCTCTGTTCACCACGGAGGAGCTGGAGATGTTCAAGCGGGGCCGCAACGCCAGCCGCGCCGCCGTCTCCAAGCACGCCACACCCCAGGAATACCGGGCCTCCACCGGCTTTGAGTGTTTGCTGGGCTGGCTGTACCTCCAGGGGAACACCGCCCGCATCGGCGAGCTGTTCGAGGCGCTGTGGGCGGGGTATGACCCCGCCGCGCCCGGCAGCTGACCCTGACCCCCAGAGGGCCCGCCATCCCGACGGAAAAAGCCCGCTGCTTCCCGCACGGGAATCCGTGAAGGGGAGGCAGCGGGCTTTTCAGGTGTGTGAAAGGTCAGGGAAGGGAAGATGCGCCCGGAAACGGGTTACGCTCCCGGACCAAAGCCGGGGAATCAGCGGCAGTTCTTGCTGCTGGTCTTGGTGGACTTGGCGTTCTGTGCGCCCTCGTCGTCAGCGCCCTTGGTGTACTGGTTGGGGTGCTTGTGCTCGTTGGTGGAGCTGGTGGTGCGGCTGTTGGACGCACGGTTGCTGTGGGTGCTGGACTGGGCGCCGGACTGCTTGACGTTGTTGCTGCGATTTTCCATGATTTGATTGCTCCTTTCGGATTGTGGTCAGGTTGTGGTCGCATTTCCTGCGGGGACGGCTGCCCCCGCTGGTCATAGTTTGGCCGTTTGCGACGGCTTTATACATCTGCCGCAAGGGCACAAGGGGGAGATTTTCTTGCCGACCGAATACTTTGAACAGCGGGAGCGGGCTTTGTTGGGTTCCCGCTATGAGGAGCTGTACGCCCCGCCGGCGGCTCAGGCCGCCCGGGGGGTTACCGTCTCGCCGCTGCGGATGTCCCCGGCGGATTTCGCAGCCGGGGCCGGCTTTGCCGTGACGCCTTCCCCCTTCTGCGGGGCGGGGTTCCTGGTGCAGGAAGAGGACTTCAAGCCGGGGCGGCACCCCTGGCACCATGCGGGGGTATTCTATTCCCAGGAGCCCTCAGCCTCGTCGGCGGCCCCCCTGCTGGGGGTCCGGCCGGGGATGCGGGTGCTGGATCTGTGCGCCGCGCCGGGAGGCAAAACCAGCCAGCTGGCCGCCGCCCTGGCGGGGGAGGGCCTGCTGATCGCCAACGAATACGTGGCCGCCCGGGCCGAAATCCTCAAGAGCAACCTGGAACGGATGGGAGTGGCCAACGCAGTGGTTCTGAACGAGAGCCCCGAGCGGATTGCGGCGGCCCTGCCCGAGTTCTTCGACCGGATTCTGGTGGACGCCCCCTGCTCGGGGGAGGGAATGTTCCGCAAGGAGCCCGCCGCCCTGGCCCAGCATTCGGAGGCCCTGGTGGCCCAGTGCGCCGCCCTGGGCTCCTCCATTCTGGACAGTGCCGCGGCAGCTCTGGCCCCCGGCGGCGAGATCGTCTACTCCACCTGCACCTTTGCCCCCGAGGAGGACGAGGGCCAGGTGGCGGCCTTTCTGGCCCGGCACCCGGAATTTGCCCTGGCCGACGTGATGGAACGGGCTTTTGCGCCCTTCGGCAGCCCGGGCGAGGAAAACCGCACCGGCGGCCTGCCTCTGGATGTGAGCCTGGTCCGCCGGATCTGGCCCTGCCAGGGGGGCGAAGGGCATTTTATGGCCCGTCTGGTGAAGGCGGGGACCACCGATCCCGCCCAGCGGGCTGCCGAGGAGGCGGTGTGGCTGGCCCGGCTCCAGAAGCCCCAGCCCGACCGCAAATCCTCCGCCCCCAAAGGGAAAAACCGCACCCCTGCGGGCCGCAATCCCCGGGGCGGAAAGCCGGAACCCGTCCCGGCAGGGCAGATGCTGGCGGCGTGGAAGGATTTTGCCGCCCAGTTTTTCCCCGCCCTGGCGGATAAGCCCGCCGTGGTGCTGGGAGAATCGGTGCTGCTGCCCCCGGTCTGCCCGGCCCTGGGCCTGCATATCCTGCGGGCAGGGGTGCTGGCCGGCACCGTCCAGAAGGGGCGGTTTGTGCCGGGACATCACCTGTTCACCGCCTTCGGCAAAGAGTGCGTCAATACAGAGGCCCTGACCCGCAGCGATCCCCGCTGCCGGGCCTACCTGCTGGGGCAGGAGATCGAGGCCGCATCGGCCAAAGACGGCTGGTGCTGCGTGACGGTGGACGGCTGCCCCCTGGGCGGCGGCAAGGTGTCGGGGGGACGGGTGAAAAACCACTATCCCAAGGCCCTGCGGCTGCTGGGCTGAGGCGGCGGCCAAACTGGCGCTTGAAGAAAGAACCAGTTTGTGCTAAAATTGATAAGAAAGTCTGATGAAAGATACCTTCAGGACTTCACCAGAGGGAAAGGACACGCCGCGCCGGGTCGGCTGGCATCGGGGCGGCACGTGAAAGATACAGCTAGGAGGCTCAATCCCATGTCAGGACACAGCAAATGGAACAACATCAAGCGCAAGAAGGAAAAGACCGACGGCGCCCGCGCCAAAGTCTTTACCAAGATCGGCCGCGAGATCAGCGTCGCGGTCCGCAACGGCGGCCCTGACCCCGCCTCGAACGGCAAGCTGGCCGACCTGATCAGCAAGGCCAAGCGGATGAATGTTCCCAACGATAATATCCAGCGCATCATCAAGAAGGCCGAGGGCGGCGACAAGACCGAGTACGAAGCCATCAACTACGAGGGCTACGGCCCCGGCGGCGTGGCCGTCATGGTGGAAACCCTGACCGACAACCGCAACCGTACCGCTGCCGACCTGCGCCACTATTTTGATAAAAATGGCGGCAATCTGGGCACACTGGGCTGTGTGGGCTTCCTGTTCACCCAGAAGGGCGTCATTGACATCTCGCTGGAGGACAAGGACGCCGACGAGGCCATGATGGACGCTCTGGACGCCGGCGCCGAGGACTTCGACGCAGGCGAGGACGCCGCCGAGATCACCACCGATCCCGACAGCTTCTCGGCCGTGTGCAACGCACTGGAGGCCAAGGGCTATGAGTTCATCTCGGCCGACCTGGCCATGGTGCCCATGACCACCACCCGGCTGACCGACCCCGATCAGCTCAAGCTGATGGGCAAGCTGCTGGATGCTCTGGAGGAGGACGACGACGTCCAGAACGTCTGGCACAGCCTGGAGAACGAAGAGGACCTGCCGGAATAATCCGCACACACAAGCCGGGCCGTGGCTTTGGCCCGGATGAAGCGTGTCTGTGACACGCTCCAGGGGGAACCCATTTCTGCCTGTCTGCGCAGGTCAGAAATTCCTTCCCCCTGGTATATCCCTCTTGCGCTTAGCCGATTTTTGCAGCGCGCCGTAGCGGCGCTTGCAAAAACGGAGCGCTGCGCCAGCGGCGGCTCCCTGATTCATCCACTGGATGCGGTTGCCGCCGCTGCCCAGGGGACAAAATTGCCCGCAGAACCGCGCACTCGCCCTGATGGGCTCGCACACTCTCTGCGGGCAATTTCCCTGTATGTGTCCAGACCGTACGCACTTGTCGTCCGGTCTGGACTTTTTCTACAGGTTGATAAATCAACACAAACCACCGGAGAGGGGGAGCGCAGATGGAACCGCAGAAGATCCTTTGCCCGTACTGCCGGGCCGAACTGACCGAGGGGGCCGCCAGCTGTCCCCATTGCCGGCGGAGCTTTGCCGGGCGGAATCCGGCGGGGGCCCTGCCGGTGGGCACTTTGCTGGCGGGCCGGTACACGGTGGGGGAGATGCTGAGCATCGACGGCGAAGGCATTCTCTACCGCGGCGTGGAAAACCGGGGCCGGTTCCGGGTGACCATCAAGGAATACCTGCCCATCACCCTGTCGGCGGAGCGGGGCAGCGACTGTCAGCTGCGGGCCAAGCCCGGCAGCGAGGTGCTGCTCAAGACCACCCGAATGGATTTCGCCGACCTGTACCGGTCCATCCAGCGGATCACCCCGGCCACCGGCCTGGAGGCGGTGCTGGATGTGGTGGAGGCCAACAACACCGTCTATGCCGTTCTGGAAAACCCCGGCGGCGTGCCGCTGGACCAGTGGCTGGACAAGCAGCGCCGCACCATCACCCCCGAGGAGGCCTGCGCCATGCTGCAGCCGGTGTTCAATGGGGTGGCAGCCATGCATCAGGTGGGGCTGGTTCACCGGGGCATCTGCCCTGAGAACATCCGGGTGCTGGACAATGGCCGGGCCCGGCTGACCGGCTACGCCACCATCGGCCTGCGGACGGCAGGCAGCGGCCTGCACGGCCAGCTGTACGAGGGATATTCGGCCCCGGAACAGTATTCGGCTGTGGAGTTTGAGGGCCGCTACACCGACGTGTACAGCCTGTCGGCGGTGCTGTACCGGATGGTGTGCGGCCAGAGCCCGGTGCCGGCTGCCCAGCGGATGGTCACCGACTCCAACCCCAAAGCCCGCACCGTCAACCCGGCGGTGCCGCCCTATGTATCGGAAGCACTGGCCCTGGGCCTGCAGCTGGACCCGGCCCGCCGGATTCAGACGGTGCCCCAGCTGAGCCGGGCCCTGTCCTCGCCGTCGGCGGCAGAGGAGGAAGCCCGCACCGTCCATGCGGCCGGACGCCGCAAGGCGCGGGAGAAAAAGCAGAAGCCCGCCCTGACCCTGACGGCCATCCTGACCGGCATTTTGGTTCTGCTGGCGGTGCTGACCCTGCTGACGCTGTGGAGCCTGTTGGGCCGCAGCCAGCCTCCCGCCGACCAGACGGCCCCCTCCGAGTCCACCAGCGCACCCAGCGTCGTGACGGTGAACTACGTCCCCAACTTTGTGGGGATGAGCTATTCCCAGATTCAGAACAACCGGGAATACACCGGCATCTATCTGTTCTACGTCACCGAAGAATACAGCGACAGCGCCCCGGCGGGCACCGTCCTGACCCAGGATCCCGCCCCCGGCACCGCCATCACCGAAGGGGAAAACTCCACCATCCGCCTGGTCATCAGCAAGGGCCCCCAGATGGTGGAAATGCCAAATACCATCGGTTTCACCCAGGAGGGAGCCATCCGGGAACTGGAAAGCCGGGGCCTGGTGCCCAGCTGCTTCATGGTAGTGAACGACGGGTCGTATGCGTCGGGCTGCGTGGTGGCCTGCAGCGTGGAGCCGGGCACCATGGTGGAGGCAGGCAGCACCATTGTGGTGTATATTGCCGCCGATCGGGATGTCCAGATCACCACTACCCCCGATACCGTCCCGGATCCGGGCGGCGCCCTGACCGAGGAGGACATCGACACCAGCGGCGTGGATACCGACTGAGACGCCGGGAAACCGCCGCATTCCAAGCATAAACAAACAACCCCCGCCTCTTTTTGAGAAGCGGGGGTTTTGTTATTGTTTTTTCAGGGCGTACCGGGTGAAGAAAGCGGGCTATCCGAAATCTTGGACTCACTGGGCCGCAGACCGGGAGCCTTCTAAAGCGGCTGACAATCCTTGACCTGTAAAATCAGGTTTTGAGTCCGTTTACATCGCACCGCGCCGCAGGCGCAAACGCAACGAGCGAGCCGGGGCGTATATGTCCCGCGGAACCTTCGGAGACCCGCCAACTTGATGGTACACAGTGAAAAGTCTTTTGCCTACTTTTCTTCAGAAAAGTAGGTTGGTGTAGCCCATGAGGTACTGGTCCACCTGGGCGGCGCAGTCGCGGCCTTCACGCAGGGCCCAGACCACCAGACTCTGGCCCCGGCGCATGTCGCCGCAGGCAAAGATTTTGTCCGCGCTGGTTCGGTAATCGGGTGCGTCGGCACAGCCCCGGGCGTTCAGATTCACCCCGAAAGCCTCAGCCCCATAAGGCTCGCAGCCCACAAAACCCGCCGCAATCAGCGCCAGCTGACACTCGTAGGTAAAGGTTTCCCCGGTGGGCACCATCGACGTGCGCCCCGTCTCCGGGTCCCGCTCGGGCCGCAGCCGGGCAATGACCGCCCCGCACAGCTTGCCTTCCTCGTCGGTCAGGAACTCCTGAACTGTGGTCTGGTAGGCCCGGGGATCTTTGCCCAGCCGGGCCAGACTCTCCACCTGACCGTAATCCGTCTTCTTCACCCGGGGCCATTCGGGCCAGGGATTGGATGCGGTGCGCTGGGCGGGGGGCTCCGGCATCATCTCCAGGGCCAGCAGGTCGGTGCAGCCCTGGCGCAGGGCGGTGCCCTGGCAGTCGTTGCCGGTGTCGCCGCCGCCAATCACCAGAACGTTTTTCCCCGCCGCCGAAATGGCTTTGCCGTCCGACAGGTCCGAGTCCAGCAGACTCCGGGTGACGCTGGTCAGGTAATCCACCGCAAAGCAGACCCCCTGGGCATCCCGGCCCGGAACGTTCAGGTCCCGGGGCCGCTTGGCCCCGCAGCAGAGCACCACTGCGTCGTAGTGGGCCGCCACCTCGGCGGCGTCCACCGTATGGCCCACATCCATCCCGGTGAGGAACTCGATCCCCTCCGCCTGCATGATCCGGATGCGCCGTTCGATGACCTCTTTCTCCAGCTTCATGTTGGGGATGCCGTACATCAGCAGGCCGCCGGGCCGGTCCTCCCGCTCGTAGACGGTGACGCTGTGGCCCCGCCGGTTCAGGTATTCCGCTACCGCCAGGCCCGCCGGGCCGCTGCCGATCACCGCCACGCTCTTGCCGGTGCGGGCCGGAGGCGGGGCGGGCTTCATCCAGCCCTTGGCATAGCCGGTCTCGATGATGGCGTGCTCGTTCTCCCGCACGGTCACCGGACTGCCGGTGACGCTGCCGCAGGTGCAGGCCGCTTCACACAGGGCCGGGCAGACCCGGCTGGTGAACTCGGGGAACCGGTTGGTGGCCAGAAGCCGCCGCAGCGCCAGCTCCCATTTGCCCTGCCACACCAGCTCGTTCCACTCGGGAATCAGGTTGTGCAGGGGACATCCCGACGCCGCCGGGCCGATCATCAGCCCCGCCTGGCAGAAGGGGACCCCGCAGTCCATGCAGCGGCCCGCCTGGGTCTGCTGCTCCTCCCGGGAGAGGAAAGCGTGAAACTCATTGTAATGCTCCAGCCGCGCCAGGGGCTCGGCGTCGGCGCTGACTTTGCGCTCAAACTCCATAAATCCTGTGGTTTTGCCCATGATAGGTTCCCTCCCTCACTTGACTTTCTGCTGGGCGTAGAAGGCTTCGATCTGGGCCTGCTCGCCGTCCAGGCCGCGCTCCTCCATGGAGGCGATGATCCGAAGCATCCGGTCGTAATCGTAGGGCAGGACCTTCTTGAACTTGGGCAGGTAGTCGCTGAACTGATCCAGGATTTCCTGGCCCCGGGGGCTGCCGGTGGCCTCCACATGGGCCCGGATCAGCTCTTTCAGGGCGGCCACGTCGTGCTTGTGCTCCACCGGCTCCAGGCTGACTGTCTCCTTGTTGACCCGCTGGTAGAAGTCCCAGTTTTCGTCCAGAACGTAGGCGATGCCGCCGGTCATGCCGGCCGCAAAGTTCTTGCCGGTGGGGCCCAGGACCACCACCGTGCCGCCGGTCATATACTCACAGCCGTGGTCGCCCACACCTTCCACCACCGCCGTGGCTCCCGAATTGCGGACGCAGAACCGCTCGCCGGCCACGCCCGACAAAAACGCCGTGCCGCTGGTGGCGCCGTACAGAGCCACGTTGCCGGTGATGATGTTGTCCTCGGGACGGGACGCCATCCCCTCGGGGGGACGGACGATGATCTTGCCGCCCGACAGGCCTTTGCCCAGATAGTCGTTGCAGTCGCCGGTGAGGCGCAGGGTGAGGCCCTTGGGAATGAAGGCGCCGAAGCTCTGGCCGCCGGCCCCGGTGCACCGCACCGTAAAGGTATCGTCGGGCAGGGCGTTGCCGTATTTCCGGGTGATTTCGCTGCCAAAGATGGCGCCGAAAGCCCGGTCGGTGTTGGACACCGCTACATCCACCGTCTGGGGATTCTTGCTGTTCAGGCGGAACTTCTTCATCAGCACCCGCATGTCCAGGGTCTGTTCCAGGTGGAAGTCGTAGGCGTCGGCGGGCTGATAGTGCACGTTCAGGTTGTCGATGGCGGGGTTGTGGAGGATGGATTCCAGGTTCAGCTTGGCGGCCCGGCCGGCGGCGGGCTTCACCCGCAGCAGGTCGGTACGGCCCACCAGCTCGTCGATGGTGCGCACACCCAGCTTCGCCATATACTCCCGCAGCTCGGAGGCCACAAAGGTCAGGTAATGGATGATATACTCCGGCTTGCCCATGAAGTTCTTCCGCAGCTCGGGGTTCTGGGTGCAGATGCCCATGGGGCAGGTGTCCAGATTGCACACCCGCATCATGACGCAGCCCTCGGCCATCAGCAGGCTGGTGCCGAAGCCGAATTCCTCTGCGCCCAGCATGCAGCTGATGGCCACATCCCGGCCGCTCAGCAGCTTGGAGTCGCTCTCGATCCGCACCCGGGTCCGCAGGCCGTTGAGGATCAGGGTCTGATGGGTCTCGGCGATGCCCAGCTCCCAGGGCAGGCCCGCATTCTGGATGGAGGTGCGGGGGGCTGCGCCGGTGCCGCCGTCGTAGCCCGACACCAGAATCACCTGGGCGCCGCCCTTGGCCACGCCGGCGGCAATGGTGCCCACGCCCGCCTCACTGACCAGTTTTACGTTGATCCGGGCGTCCCGGTTGGCGTTCTTCAGGTCGTAGATCAGCTGGGCCAGGTCCTCAATGGAATAGATATCGTGGTGGGGCGGGGGAGAGATCAGCCCCACGCCGGTGGTGCTGTGGCGGGTGCGGGCAATCCAGGGATAGACCTTGCTGCCGGGCAGCTGGCCGCCCTCGCCGGGCTTGGCGCCCTGGGCCAGCTTGATCTGGATTTCCTCCGCAGACACCAGGTACTGGCTGGTGACGCCGAACCGGGCCGAGGCCACCTGCTTGATCTTGGAGTTGCTGGGGCTGTGGTACCGCTCGGGGGGCTCGCCGCCCTCGCCGGTGTTGCTGCGGGCCCCGATCTGGTTGAAGGCCAGGGCAATGGTCTCGTGGGCCTCGCTGCTGAGGGCGCCGTAGCTCATGGCCGCACCCTTGAACCGCTTGAGGATGGAGGACACCGGCTCCACCTCTTCCAGAGGGATGCCTCCCTCCTGGGGATAGGCGAACTCCAGCAGGCTGCGCAGGTGGACGCCGTTGTCGCCCATCTGGTCTACCGCCCGGGTGAACTGCTTGAAGGCATCGTAATCGTTCTCAAAGCAGGCCTTGCGGAACAGGTGGATGGTCTGGGGAGTGAACAGGTGATCTTCGCCCCCGGCGCGGTACTTGTGGTCGCCGCTGGAGGCCAGCTGCATATTGATGTCCAGCCCCAGGGGGTCGAAGGCGGCGGAATGCCGGGCCTCCACGTCGGCCTGGATCTCCTCCAGCCCAATGCCCCCCACACGGCTGACGGTGCCGGTGAAATACTTGTCGATGACCTCTTTGGAGATGCCCACCGCCTCGAAAATCTGGCTGCCCTGGTAGCTCTGGATGGTGGAAATGCCCATCTTGGAGGCAATCTTGACGATGCCGTTCAGGACGGCGTTGTCGTAGTCCTGCACCGCGGCATAAAAATCCTTGTTCAGCAGGCCGTCCCCGATCAGCTGGCCGATGGCCTCATGGGCCAGGTAGGGGTTGACGGCGCAGGCGCCGTAACCCAGCAGGGCCGCAAAGTGATGGACTTCCCGGGGCTCGGCGCTCTCCAGAATCAGGGCCAGGGCGGTGCTCTTTTTGGTGCGGACCAGGTACTGGCTCACCGCCGACACCGCCAGCAGGCTGGGAATGGCCACATGGTATTCGTCGATGTCCCGGTCGGACAGGATGATGATGTTGGCCCCGTCCTTATAGGCCCGGTCCACCTCCAGGAACACCCGGTCGATGGCTTTTTCCAGGCTGGTGTTCTTGTAGTAGTTGATGGAGACGGTGGCTACCTTGAACCCCGGCACGTTCATGGCCTGGATTTTCAGCAGGTCGGTCTCGCTGAGAATGGGGTTGTGGACCTTGAGCACCTTGCAGTTTTCGGGCCGGTCCTCCAGCAGGTTGCCGTGGGCCCCGATATAGACGCTGGTGGAAGTGACCACCTTTTCCCGGATGGCGTCGATGGGCGGATTGGTGACCTGGGCGAACATCTGCTTGAAATAGCTGAACAGGGGCGGGTGACGGCTGCTGAGCACCGCCAGGGGGGTGTCGGCTCCCATGGCGCCGCTGGGCTCCGCGCCCTGGCGGGCCATGGGCAGAAGCAGCTCGTGAATCTGCTCGTAGCTGTAGCCAAAGGCCTTTTCCAGCCGGGTGAGCTGGTCGGGGGTGTAGGAGGGAACCTTCCGGTTGGGAATTTTCAGGCTGCTCAGCTGCACCAGGCACCGGTCAATCCACTCGCCGTAGGGCTCCCGGGCGGCATAGGCTTCTTTCAGCTGCTCGTCGTCCACCACTTCGCCCTTGACCGTGTCCACCAGCAGCATCTTGCCGGGGCGCAGCCGGTCTTTCACCAGGACGTTCTCGGGCGGGCAGTCCAGAACCCCCACCTCCGAGGACAAAATCACCCGTCCGTCCCGGGTGATGGTGTAGCGGCTGGGCCGCAGGCCGTTGCGGTCCAGAACCGCACCCACCACGTCGCCGTCCGAGAACAGGATGGCTGCCGGGCCGTCCCAGGGCTCCAGCATGGTGGCGTAATACTGATAAAACGCCCGCTTTTTGGGGCTGATGTTCTGGTTGTTCTCCCAGGGCTCGGGAATGGTAATCATCACCGCCAGGGGCAGGTCCATCCCGTTCATCACCAGGAATTCCAGGGTGTTGTCCAGCATGGCCGAGTCGGAGCCGGCGGTGTTGACGATGGGGAGAATCTTGTTCATGTCCTCCTGCAGGATGGGGGAGGAGATGGACTCCTCCCGGGCCAGCATGGCGTCGGTGTTGCCCTTGATGGTGTTGATCTCGCCGTTGTGGAGGATGAACCGGTTGGGGTGGGCCCGCATCCAGCTGGGGGTGGTGTTGGTGGAAAAGCGGCTGTGGACCATGCCGATGGCGGATTCATAGTCCTCGTCCTGCAAATCCAGGTAGAACTGCCGCAGCTGGTGGACCAGGAACATCCCCTTGTACACGATGGTGCGGCTGGACAGGCTGGCCACATAGGTGCCGCTGGAAGCCTGCTCAAACACCCGCCGCAGCACATACAGCCGGCGGTCAAAGTCGATGCCCTTGCTGACCTTGGCCGGCTTCTTGATGAAGCACTGCCAGATGGAGGGCATGCAGTCCCGGGCCTTCTGGCCCACGGCGTCGGGGGCTACCGGCACCCCGCGCCAGGCCAGAAACTCCAGCCCTTCCTTCCGGGCCACCACCTCGAACAGTTTCATGGCCCGGGCCCGCAGGTGTTCGTCCTGGGGGAAGAAAAACATACCTACACCGTATTCCCGCTCGCCGCCGATGTCGATGTTGAGCCGGTCGGCGACCTTGGAGAAAAAGCGGTGGCTGATCTGGAGCAGAATGCCCACGCCGTCGCCGGTTTTGCCCTCGGCGTCCTTGCCGGCGCGGTGCTCCAGGTGTTCCACGATGGTCAGCGCGTCGCTGACGGTCTGGTGGGTTTTGCGGCCATGGATGTCCACCACGGCCCCGATGCCGCAGGCATCGTGCTCGAACCGGGGGTCATACAGGCCGGCAGGCGCTGTGCGTTCGGTCAAATGATCCATTTCCTTTCCCATCCTTCTATCGTATCTGAAATGGCAGGCCGCCGGGGCACCATCCCCGGCCGGCGGGAAAAACAAAAAAGGCGTTTCCGACAGGCATAGCGTGCCCGCCGGAAACACCTTTGTTTCCCTGGATCTATTATACAGCGTATTGAAATAGTTTCAAGTGACGGATGCAACAAACAACACACCACCCCGCCCGCGGATTTTCTGCGAAAACCACAAGAGAGACGGATGGAACCGGCGGCCCGTTCACAATTTGTTCATGTGTCACTCTCACCACTCCCACCACTCTCACCACTTTCACCACTCCCACCGGGGGACGCAGCATCCTGTGGGAAAAGCGCCAGAAAACCGCGGCCCAAAGGACACACTGGCCGCCGGAGGGGGCGGGGTGTAGACTGGATGCGGAAAGGGGAGAGCATCCCCGGTCAAACGAAAGGAGAGATGATCGATGAATCACGCCCATACCGCGCCCGCCCGGAGCCGAAAGGCAGGTGAGGACGCATGATGGAGGAGGACCGCTTTCTGGAGGAGCTGATGAAGCTGACCCGGGCCGAGGTGCTGAGCAGCCGGGCTTTTGCCCTGTGCTGGGACTGTCCCGACCAGGGCACCCGTGCCGACCGCACCCATGCGCTGCAGCTGCGGGCCACCAACCCTATGGATTCCAGCCCGCTGCCGGGGTGGGGGCTGGCCCTGGAACGGTTCCAGGAGGCCCGGGCCAACGCCTGGGAGGCCTACAAGGCCGACAAGGAGGGCTTTCTGGAACAGGCGCTGTCGGGCGGGCTGTGGGAATCGGCGGCGGTGCTCACCGCCCGGACCCTGCCCGCCATCCACTATGTGGTGGAGGGCCTGCTGCCCCAGGGGCTCACCATATTGGCATCGCCCCCCAAGTACGGCAAGAGCTGGCTGATGCTGGACCTATGCGTCCAGACCGCCCGGGGCGGCCAGCTGCTGGGACGCCGGTGCAGCCGGTCCAGCTGTCTGTATCTGGCTCTGGAGGACAGCCCCCGGCGGCTGCAGGACCGTCTGTGCAAGCTGCTGGCAGGCCAGCCCTGCCCGCCGGGGTTCTATTACCAGACCAGCTCCCCCGGCATCGGGGAGGGGCTGCTGGCCAACATCGAACTGTTTGCCCAGCGGCATCCCGACTGCAGGCTGGTGGTGATCGACACCCTGCAGAAGGTGCGCACCAACGCCGACCGCACCGCCGGCGGGGCCTATGCGGCGGACTACAGGGACGCCGGCGCGCTGAAAGAGCTGGCCGACCGGCTGGGGCTGTGTCTGGTGCTGGTGCACCATCTGCGAAAGATGGAGGATACCTCCGATCCCTTTAACCGGATCGCCGGCACCAACGGCCTGTCGGGCGCGGCGGACACCAATATCGTGCTGGCCCGGGCCAGCCGCCAGGACGCCGAGACCGCCTTTCACCTGACCGGCCGGGACGTGGAAGAGCAGCACCTGGCCATCCGATTCAATAAGGAGCGGTTCCGGTGGGAGGTGATGGGGGATGCCGCCGACCTGGAAACCCAGCGCCTGGCCGCAGCCTATGAGGAGAACCTATGGGTGCAGACCATACGGCGCGGGGTGGACCAGGCCCCCGACCACCGGTGGCAGGCCACGGCCGTGGGCCTGATGAAGGGATGTGCGGCCCTGTACGGCCGGTGTCCCGCCGATACGCCCCAGGCGGCAGGCCGCCAGCTGGAAGCACTGTTCCCCCTGCTGCTGGAACGGGACTGCATCCAACATACCAGCCGGTACAGCAGCGGCTCTCGGGTGCATATCTTCCGCCGTCTGTCGGAGGAGGAGGCCCTCTTTGGCCCATCCGCCGGTGGAAGTGGTGAGAGTGGTGGGAGTGGTGAGAGTGGTGAGAGTGGCACATGAACAAATTGTGAACGGGCCTCGTCCCACTCTCGTCCTGCGGCAGCAAAAGACGCAGTGAACCACCGCCCGCCGCTCCGATTGCGGAGCCCGTGAGTGAGCCGACACCAACAGAAAACCCCCGCCCAGATAAGTAGGGCAGGGGTTGAGGTATTTTATAGGCTTTCAGGGCGTACCAAACGAAGAAACCAGGCTACGCGAAACTTTGCATCGTACCGCGCCGCAGGCGCAAACGCCGGGGGCGAGCGGGGGCGTAACGGCCCCGCGGAACCTTCGGAGACCCGGAAAGTGTATGGTACACAGTGAAGTCCTCTTGCGCTTAGCCAATTTTCCCAGCGGGCGACGGTGCGCCCTTGTGAAAATTGGAGCACTGCGCCACTCACGGCTCCCTATTTCGTCCGCAGGACGCGGTCGCCGTTCGTGCCTCTTGCGCTTAGCCAATTTTCTCTGCGGGCATGAATGCCCTTGCGAAAATTGGAGCGCTGCGCCAGCGGCGGCTCCCTGTTTCATCCACCGGATGCGGTCGCCGCCGCTGCCAAGCTTTTTCTCGAAAAAGCGGGGATTAGTAGGTGATGCCCTGGGCCAGCATGGCGGTGGCCACCTTCAGGAAGCCGGCGCAGTTGGCGCCCACCATCAGGTTGCCCTCGGCGCCCACCTCGACGGAAGCGTCGTAGCTGGCGTGGAAGATGCCCTCCATGATGCCCTTCAGCTTGGCGTCCACTTCCTCGAAGCTCCAGCTCAGGCGCTCGCTGTTCTGGCTCATCTCCAGGCCGGAAGTAGCCACGCCGCCGGCGTTGGTGGCCTTGGCGGGTCCGTACAGGACGCCGTTGGCCAGGTAGACCTCGATGGCCTCGGGGGTGCTGGGCATGTTGGCGCCCTCGCACACCACGGTGCAGCCGTTCTTCACCAGGATCTCAGCCGAAGCCTTGTTGATCTCGTTCTGGGTGGCGCAGGGCAGGGCGATGTCGCAGGGGGTCTCCCAGATGCGGGTGCAGTCGGCCACGTAGGTGGCGCCGGGATGGGTCTCGGCGTACTCCTTGATGCGGCCGCGGCGGACCTCCTTCAGATCCTTGACGTAATCCAGGTCGATGCCGTTGGGGTCGTAGACATAGCCGTTGGAGTCGCTCATGGTGACCACCTTGCCGCCCAGCTGGGTGGCCTTCTCGCAGGCATAGATGGCCACGTTGCCCGAGCCGGAGATGACAACGGTCTTGCCCTCGAAGCTGTCGTTGCGCATGCACTTGAGGGCCTCGGCGGTGAAGTAGCACAGGCCGTAGCCGGTGGCCTCGGTGCGGACCAGGGAGCCGCCGAAGGTCAGGCCCTTGCCGGTGAGCATGCCGCCCTGGAAGCTGTTGGTCAGACGCTTGTACTGGCCGAACATGTAGCCCACCTCGCGGCCGCCCACGCCGATGTCGCCGGCGGGGCAGTCCACAAACTGGCCGATGTGGCGGTACAGCTCGGTCATGAAGCTCTGGCAGAAGCGCATGACTTCCATGTCGCTCTTGCCCTTGGGATCAAAGTCGGAGCCGCCCTTGCCGCCGCCCATGGGCAGGGTGGTGAGGCTGTTCTTGAAGATCTGCTCAAAGCCCAGGAATTTCAGGATGCTCTGGTTGACCGACGGATGGAACCGCAGGCCGCCCTTGTAGGGGCCGATGGCGCTGTTGAACTGGACGCGGTAGCCGCGGTTGACCTGGACCTTGCCCTGGTCGTCCACCCAGGGCACACGGAAGGTGATGATCCGCTCGGGCTCCACCAGCCGCTCAATGAGGCCGGCCTTCTCATATTCGGGGTGCTTTTCCACCAGGGGCTGGATGCTCTCCAGCACCTCGGCCACAGCCTGCAGGAACTCAGGCTCGTGGGCGTTGCGCTGAGCCAGACCGTCGTAAACACGCTTGAGGTATTCGTTTGTCAGCATAACAGAAACTCCTTTCCCTACTGAGGCCGGCGGCAGGGCCGCGGGCCGCTCTATACCAGATGCCAGACCCCGGCCGCTCCAACCGGCGGCGGAAGATGCGGGGGAAAAGCCGGTTCCCTCTTTGCAGCGGGGGTGCTTTATTATTATAAAGCATTCAGGAAAAATTTTCAATAGAAGCGGGGTGATAAAATTTAAAAAAACAGAATAAAACCTCAAACCGCTTCAGAAAACCAAAAATAAAACCGAAAAAGCAAGCTTTGCTTCCGATCGTAAAGCGAATGGGGGCAAACAAAAACGTCCGGGCCGGGCGCAGCGCACCCACAGCCCGGACCAAGCCGGAAACACAGCGCCCTGACCCGCAGCGGGGGCAGAGCGAAAAAACAGGGTTACAGCAGGGCCTGGACGGCGTCGGCAGCGCCTTCGAGGAACTCGCCGCCGTAGGCCTCCACCCGGCCCTCGTCGGCCAGAGCGGCCAGAGAGGGGTCAATGGGCATCTTGGCCAGGACCTTCAGGCCGTACTTGGCGGCAATCTGCTCCACGTGGCTCTCGCCGAACAGGGAGATGTGCTTGCCGCAGTCGGGGCAGACCAGATAGCTCATGTTCTCGATGATGCCCAGGATGGGGACATTCATCTTCTGGGCCATGTTGACGGCCTTGGCCACAATCATGCTGACCAGTTCCTGGGGGCTGGCCACCACCACGATGCCGTCCACCGGCAGGCTCTGGAACACGGTCAGGGGAACGTCGCCGGTTCCCGGAGGCATATCCACAAAGAGGAAGTCCACGTCCTTCCAGACCACATCGGTCCAGAACTGCTTGACAGCGCCGGCGATGACGGGGCCGCGCCAGACCACGGGGTCCTCTTCGTTTTCCACCAGCAGGTTGATGCTCATGACATCAATGCCCATCCGGCTCTGGATGGGCCAGCAGCCCTGGTTGTCGGCCATGGCGCGGCCATGGATGCCGAACAGCTTGGGGATGGACGGGCCGGTGATGTCGGCGTCCAGGATGCCGCAGTGATAGCCGCGGCGGCGCATGGCGCAGGCCAGCAGGGCGCTGGTCATGCTCTTGCCAACGCCGCCCTTGCCGGACACCACGCCGATCACCTTTTTGACGCTGCTGTGGGGGTTGGGTGCTTCATGCTGGGGGGCCTGCTGCCGGGACGGGCAGTCTGCCCCACAGCTGGAACAATCATGGGTGCATTCTTCGCTCATTCTCTCCTGCGCCCGCCGGTGAAAGCGGGCGTACCTCCTGTTTGATCATAATAATGCCAGGGGCGCGGGCCCCCGTTTGGCTTGCCTACCTATGATAGCACAAAACGCCGCCAAGTACAAGGATTCACTGTGTACCATACACTTTCCGGGTCTCCGAAGGTTCCGCGGGGCCGTTACGCCCCCGCTCGCCCCCGGCGTTTGCGCCTGCGGCGCGGTACGATGCAAAGTTTCGCATAGCCTGCTTTTCTCACCCGGTACGCCCTGAAAACCCATAAAACACAATACCCCCTGCCCAGCCCAAACAGGAAATCTATATTTTATAGGAAAACAGACTGGACAAAACCCCGGACTCACCGGGCCGCAGGCCGGGAGCCTTCTACAAAACCCCGGACTCACCGGGCCGCAGGCCGGGAGCCTTCTACAAAACCCCGGACTCACCGGGCCGCAGGCCGGGAGCCTTCTAAAGAGGTGAAAAACTGATCGCCGGCAGGGCCTTATGAAGCCCACAGCAGTCAGCGGTACCAGATGAATCCTCTTGCGCTTAGCCGTTTTTTGCGGCGCGCCACGGCGGGCGCTTTCAAAAAACGGAGCGCGGCGCCAACGGCGGCTCCCTGTTTCGTCCACTGGACGCGGTCGCCGCCGTTGCCTTTGCCTACTTTTCTTCCAGAAAAGTAGGGATAGCGTAGTCATCGTCCGCATATCCTGTCAGGAAGGGAGGGGGTCGCTGTGCGGCAGAGCTATCTGAAAAATGCCGCCCTGCTCACCGTGTCGGACGTAGGGCTGCGGCTGGCGGGCATGGGCCTGCGGATTTACCTGGCAAACGCCCTGGGGGGCGAGGGGATGGGCCTGTATCAGCTGGTGCTGGCGGTGTACTCCCTGTTTGTCACGCTGGCCACATCGGGGGTGTCGGTGGCTTCCACCCGCCTGATGGCCGAGGAACTGACCGGTTCCCCGGCCCGGGCCAAGGGAATGCTGCTGCGGCTGTGCGGTATGGCGGCGGCCCTGGGCGGGGCCGCCATGGGCGCCCAGTGGATTCTGGCAGAGCCGGCGGCCCGGTGGTGGCTGGGCGACGCCCGGGCGGCGGCGGCCCTGCGGGCAGGGGCCTTCGGGATGCCCTTTATGGCGGTGGCGGCGGTGCTGCGGGGCTTTTTCGTGGCGCGGCAGCAGGTGGGGCCCAACGTGGCCAGCCAGGCTGCTGAACAGCTGTTCCGGATGGGGGTGATGGTGGCGGCTCTGGAACTGACCCAGGGCCAGGACGTGGGAGCCCGCTGCGCCTGGGTGATGGCGGCCACCGCCGGCGGCGAAATGGTGTCGGCGGGCCTGATGGCCCTCTTTGCCCGGCGGGAAGGAACGGCGGCCTTTGGCCATGACCGCAGCCGGGCCCCGCTCCACGCCGGACGGCGGATCTGGGAGATTTTGTGGCCGGTGCAGGGGGGACGGTGCCTGTCCAGCGCCCTCCATACCGCCGAAAACATGCTGGCCCCTGCCTGCCTGACCGCCTATCTGGGCGGACAGCGGAGCGTGGCGGTGACCCAGTACGGCTGTCTGAAAGGAATGGCCCTGCCTCTGATGAACTTTCCCTTTGGCCTGCTGGGCAGCCTGGGGGTGCTGCTGATGCCCGAGATCACCCGGGCCCATATCCGGGCCGACCGGGTGCGTCTGGAAGCGCTGCTGCGGCGGATGCTGCGCCTCACCATGTATGTGTCGGCGTTGGTGGGAGCGGTGTTCTGGGTGTGGGGCCGCCCTCTGACCGAGGCCCTCTATGGCAGCGCCGAGCCCGGGGGCTATCTGGAAATCCTGGCCCCCGCCATGCCTCTGCTGTACCTGGAAAGCATGGTGGACGGGGCCATGAAGGGGATCGGAGAACAAAAAGCCGTGTTCCGCTACAGCGTGTGGGACTCCATTTTGCGGATTGCGGGGGTGATGGTGCTGCTGCCCCGGTGGGGGATGAAGGGCTTTCTGTTTGTCATCCTGCTGTCCAGCCTGTTCACCTGTGTGTCCAATACCCTCCACCTGGTGAAAGCAGCTTCCATCCGGCCCGATTGGCTGGGATGGCTGGCGGGCCCGGCCTTTGCGGCGGGCCTGGCTGGTCTGGCAGGCTGGGGGGTGCGCCAGGGCCTGACGGCCTGGCTGGCCGGGGGCCGGGTGACCCAGCTGGCGGCGGTGTGCGCCGGCGCTGCGGTCATGACGGCGGTGTGTCTGGGGGCGGGCTGGCCCCTGGGCCTTTCGGAGGAGGTGAAAGCCATCTGGGAAAGCCGCCGCCAAAAACCAAAAGTTCTGGACACCGGCCTGTGAACGGAGTATAATATAGGATGTGTATCTGCGCGGGGACAGCGGCTGTTTGGTCCTGCGCGGGCCGAAATCAACGGCGGTGCGCCGCCGGGAGAAGATGAGGACGTGTCTTTGAAAAAGGAAACCAAACGCAAGGGCGGGATCATGCTGCGGCGGGGACTGCTGTTTTTGATCGACCTTGTGATCGTATGCTTCAGCTTTTATCTGGGCCTGCTGCTGCGGGCCGACGGCGCCCCCGAGGTGGACGTCTGGTGGCCCCATAACCTGGCCCTGCTCTATCGGAACCTGCCCTGGATCGCGGCGCTGTATATGCTGTCCTTCCTGGCGGGCGGCCTGTACACCATTCTGTGGAAGTACGCCGGCGAGCGGGACCTGATCCGCCTGGCCTTCATGGTGGCGGTGCCCACGGTGGCCGTGTACTTTGTCAACCGGCTGTTTGTCCACGGCGTGCTGTTCAACTCGGCCAACTGCATCGCGGCGGTGTTCATCCTGCTGTTTGTGGGCGGCATCCGGATGGCGTGGCGGCTGTTCCTGGACCACCCCCTGGGCGCTGCCCTGCGGGGTGTGCCGGTGAACGACCCCAACCGCCCTGTTCTGATCGTGGGCGCCGGAGAGGCCGGCGCCTGGGCCATCAACGTCTGCAAGTCCAACAAGACCTATGGACGCCCGGTGGTGGTGGCGGACGACGACCCCGAAAAGCTCAATCAGACCATCCACGGCGTGCCGGTCAAGGGCACCCTGGAGGATATCCCCGAGCTGTGCACCCGCTATAATATCTATGGCATCATCATCGCCATCCCCACCCTGCGGGGCAGCCGGCTCAGCCATGTCATCGACCTGTGCACCTCCACCCACTGCAAGGTCCAGATGCTCAGCGATCCCCAGTCGGTGGGTGCGGGCAGCATGCCCCAGAACGCCTTCCGTGAGCTGAACACCGCCGACTTCCTCTCCCGGGACGAGGTCACCCTGGACACCGAGAAGATCAGCGGCTACCTGAAGGACAAGGTGGTGCTGGTGACGGGCGGCGGCGGCAGCATCGGCAGCGAGCTGTGCCGCCAGGTGATGCGGTTTGGCCCCGCCAAACTGCTGATCTTCGACATTTATGAGAACTGCGCCTACGAGCTCCAGATGGAGCTGCAGCGCAAATATGGCCGCAATGCCCCCATTGAGGTGCTGGTGGGCTCCATCCGGGACAAGCACCGGCTGGACGAAGTGTTCGAGACCTACCACCCCCAGGTGGTGTTCCATGCGGCGGCCCATAAGCATGTGCCCCTGATGGAGGTCAGCCCCGCCGAGGCGGTGAAAAACAACGTTATGGGCACCAAAAACCTCCTGACCAGCGCCAGCGAGCACGGGGTGGAGCGGCTGGTGCAGCTGTCCACCGACAAGGCGGTCAACCCCACCAGCGTCATGGGCTGCACCAAGCGCCTGTGCGAAATGCTGATCCAGACCTTTGCCCAGCACACCGAGATGAAGTGCATGGCGGTGCGGTTCGGCAACGTGCTGGGCAGCCACGGCAGCGTCATCCCGCTGTTTGAGTCCCAGATCAAGCAGGGCGGCCCGGTGACCCTGACCGACGCCAACATTGAGCGCTACTTCATGACCATCCCCGAGGCGGCCCAGCTGGTGCTGCAGGCGGGAGCCCTGGCTGAGAGCGGCAGCATCTACGTGCTGGATATGGGCGAGCCGGTGAAGATCATTGACCTGGCCCGCCAGATGATCCGCTTTTACGGCTATGAGCCGGGGGTCAATATGGAGATCAAGATTGTGGGCCTGCGCCCCGGCGAAAAGCTCTATGAGGAGCTGATGATGGACGAGGAGCAGGACAAGATGCGCCGCACCGAGCACAACAAGATTTTCGTGGCCCCGGCCCGGAATATCCAGCTGGATGTGTTCTATCAGCAGCTGCAGGATCTGTTCCATGCCGCCGAGCACAACGACGAGGGCGTGGTGGAGCAGCTGCAGAAGATGATCCCCACCTTTACCCCGGTGCGGGACAGCCTGAAAAAGTAACCCCGGGCCGGCCGCGGCCCCATCCAAATACCATGAGAGGGAAGTCGATGTTATGATGGAAAAGAAACCGTTTGTCACCGAGGCACAGATCCAGAACATTCTGCCCGATGTGCCCACCCCCTTCCATATTTACGATGAGAAGGGCATCCGGGAAAATGCCCGCCGGATCAACCAGGCTTTCAGCTGGAACAAGGGCTTCAAGGAATACTTTGCGGTCAAGGCTCTGCCCAACCCCTCCATCCTGGAGATTCTGCGGGAGGAAGGCTGCGGCGTGGACTGCTCCTCCCTCACCGAGCTGATGCTCAGCGAGGCAGTGGGCTTTGAGGGCAGCGAGATCATGTTCTCCTCCAACCAGACCCCCAGCGAGGACATGAAGAAGGCCTATGACCTGGGCGCCTATATCAACCTGGACGACGCCACCATGGTGGGCTTCCTGGAGCGGGTGGCCGGCGTGCCCGAGACGGTGTTCTGCCGGTACAACCCGGGCGGAACCTTCAGCCTGGGCCAGAGCAAAGAGGGCTTCCAGGTGATGGACAAGCCCGGCGACGCCAAGTACGGCATGACCGAGGCCCAGATGGTGGAGAGCTTCAAGCAGCTGAAAGCCAAGGGCGCCAAGAACTTCGGCATTCATGCCTTCCTGGCCTCCAACACCCTGTCGGATGACTATTACCCCGAGCTGGCCGGCATCCTGTTCCAGCTGGCGGTGCGGGTGTCCCGGGCAGCGGGGGTCCATATCGGCTATATCAACCTGTCGGGCGGCGTGGGCATCCCCTACCGCCCCGACCAGCGCGAAAACGATATCATGGCCATCGGCGAGGGCGTCCGCAAGAAGTTCGAGGAAATCCTGGTGCCCGCCGGCATGGGGGATGTGTCCATCTTCACCGAGCTGGGCCGGTTCATGACCGGACCCTACGGCGCTCTGGTGACCACCGCCATCCATGAGAAGCATATTTATAAGGAGTACATCGGTCTGGACGCCTGTGCGGCCAACCTGATGCGCCCCGCCATGTACGGCGCCTACCATCACATCACGGTGCTGGGCAAGGAGGACGCCCCCTGTGACCACGTCTACGACGTGGTGGGCGGCCTGTGCGAGAACAACGACAAGTTCGCCATCGACCGCGCCCTGCCCAAGATCGACATCGGGGACCTGGTGTATATCCACGACACCGGCGCTCACGGCTCGGCCATGGGCTACAACTACAACGGCAAACTCCGCAGCGCCGAGGTGCTACTGTGTGAGGATGGTTCCCACCGGCTGATCCGCCGGGCCGAGACCCCCCACGATTACTTTGCCACCCTGGACTTCACCCCCTTCTTCAAGCAGATGTTCCCGGGGGACTTCGAGGAAAAGTAAGGCCGCCGGCCCACGGCCCGGCCTGAGATGAGGAAAAAGCGATGTTTTTTGGTTTTCAGCTCACCTGCGGCATGATGCTGCTGTACTACGGCTACACCGTCATGAAAAACCCCCGGGTCTGGGGCGATCAGGGCCGCCAAAGCGTCAAGCCCGAAAACTTTGCCGAGTATGCCCGCCAGAACGGCCTGTTCTTCATGAAAGCGGGGTTCATCATCTGCGTCATCGGGGCGATGGACGCCCTGGGCTGGCTGGATGGCCTGCTGTACGTGCTGCTGTACGTCTTTGGCCTGGCCTTTGCCTTCTACCCCCTGGGCCGCTGGTGCAAGGAGAAGGAGGGGCACTTCTGGCCCTGGCGCCACACCCAGAGCGAGAAAAAGCGGATTCGCGCCCTGCGCCGCCAGCAGGAGGCCCAGCAGGCCGACCAGAACCCGGACAGCCCGGAGGATTCGGACAGCGCCCGGTAAACCCCGCACATCGTATCATAGAAAAACCCGGCCAGGGAGGTCCCCGGCCGGGTCTTTTTGTTGGTATTGTGTTCAGCGCACCTGGGTGCGGTCCTGCATCCGGTACTGGAGGGCTTCCAACAGGGCGTCCTGCTGGATGTCGTCGGTGCCGGCCAGATCGGCAATGGTGCGGGCCACCCGCAAAAGGCGGTCGTGGGCCCGGGCCGACAGGCCCAGACGGTCATAGGCCGCCTGCAGCACCTGCTGGGCGGCGGGGGACAGGCGGCAGACCCGCCGCACCTGCCCGGCAGACAATTGGGCGTTGCAGTGGGTGCCGCGGTAGCCCAGCTGGGCAAAACGCCGGGTCTGGATCTCCCGGGCGGCCAGCACCTGACGCCGCAGCTGGGCGCTGCTCTCGCCCTGAGCCGCGCCGTGGAGCTCGCTGAACGCGATGGGGTCCATCTCGACGCACAGGTCGATGCGGTCCAGCAGGGGCCCCGAGATGCGGCTGCGATATTGGCGGATGGCGGTGGGGGTGCAGGTACAGGGCCGGGTGGGGTGGCCGTAGTAGCCGCACTTGCAGGGGTTCATGGCGGCCACCAGCTGGAACCGGCTGGGATAGGTGGCGCTGCCGGCGGCCCGGCTGATGGTGATCTGTCCGTCCTCCAGGGGCTGGCGCAGCACCTCCAGACTTTCCCGGGAAAATTCGGGCAATTCGTCCAAAAAGAGAACCCCCGCGTTTGCCAGACTGCACTCTCCCGGGCGGAACTGGCTGCCGCCTCCCGCCAGGGAGACGGGACTGGCCGAGTGATGAGGACTGCGGAAGGGCCGTGCGGTCACAAGCCCGCCGCCCCGGGGCATCAGCCCCGCCACCGAATAGATTTTGGCGGTCTCCACCGATTCCTCCCGGGTCATGGGAGGCAGAATGCCGGGCAGACGCTTGGCCAGCATGGACTTGCCGGTGCCGGGCGGCCCGATCAACAGGACGTTGTGCCCGCCGGCGGCGGCCACCACCATGGCCCGCCGCGCCACCGACTGGCCCAGCACGTCGGCAAAGTCGGGGTAGGCCGACCACCCGGCGTCGGGATCAAAGGGGACGGGCTGCACCGGCTCCAGAGGGCTGCGCCCGTCCAGGGCGTGGACCACTTCATGGACGGTGCGGGCAGGGTAGACCTGCATTCCGCTGTCCCCGCAGGCTTCGGCGGCCTCGGCGGCATTGTCGGCCGGGAGATACAGGGCTTTCACACCCCGCTCGGCGGCGGCCAGCGCCATGGGCAGCACCCCGGTCACCGGGCGCAGTGCGCCGTCCAGGGCCACCTCCCCCAGAAAGGCGGTGTCCGCCTGAGGCGGGTCAATCTGCCCGGCGGCGGCCAGCACCGCCAGCAGCAGGGGCAGGTCGTAGACGGGACCGGTCTTGCGGACGTCGGCGGGGGCCAGATTCACCGTCACCCGCCCGGAGGGCCACCGGTAATGGCGGTTGTGGACCGCCGCCCGCACCCGGTCAGCGCTCTCCCGCACCGCGGAGTCGGGCAGGCCCACGATGGAAAAGGCGTCGACGCCGCCCGACACGTCGGCCTCCACGGCCACGCCGAAGCCCTGCAGCCCGTTCAGGCCGAAACTCTGCAATACAGCGTACATGGATGGGGTCCCTCCTCCCGCGTGAACCGGTCAGCCGGCCGGTTTGGTCTTGTCCAGGGCGTCAAACTGACGGACAATCTGAGGATCTTTCAGCTTGATGACCTTGCCGGTGAGATAGTGCAGGGTGTTTTCCTCGGGAATGTCCAGAAAACTCACCCGCACCGCGCACAGGGCCTGGGTTTTGGCCCCGGCCCGCTCGTTGGCCTTGCGGTTGCCGTACTTGATGTCGCCCAGCACCGGCCGGCCCAGATAGGCCAGATGGGCCCGGATCTGATGGGTCCGCCCGGTAATCAGCCCGATCTTGCACAGGGCATAGGGCCCCGCCGTCCGCAGTACGTCCACATCGGTGATGATCTGCTTGCGGCGGCCCGCCTGGTCGGAATGGGCATGGATGCTGACCTTGTTGGTCTTTTCGTCGTGCTCCCACCAGGCGGTGAACCGGCCCCGGGGCGGGATGCCCACCGTGATGGTGTAGTATTCCTTTTTCAGCCGGTCGGTGCGGATGATTTCGTTCATATCCCGCAGAGAGGCGTAGTTTTTGGCCGCAATCACCAGACCCTCGGTGCCCCGGTCCAGCCGGTTGCAGAGGGCCGGCGCAAACCGGTTTTCCCCGCCGGGGGTGTATTCCCCTTTGTCGGTGAGATACTGGGTGAAGGCGTCCACCAGATTGGCGTCGCCGGTGCGGTCGCTGTGGCACAGCAGATGGGCGGGCTTATACAGGACGGCGATGTTCTCGTCCTCGTAAATCACCTGGACTTTGGGCTGACGGGGCCGGGCGGGTTTGGCCGGCTTGGATGCCCGGGCCGGAGCGGTCTCGGGCGGGAAAAACTCGTCGTTGATGTACAGCTCAATCAGGTCCCCGGCGGCCAGACGGGCGTCGGGGGCAGCCTTTTTGCCGTTGACCTTGATCCGCTTGTTGCGGAAGCTCTTGTACAGCAGGCTGGTGGGCAGGCCCTGGGTCACGCTCTGCACAAAGCGGGACAGGCGTACCCCTTCGTCGTTGGGGGTTGCGGTAAATTGTTTCATGGCAGATTCCTCACTTTGTACCCATGATAAACGATTTCGGGGTGCAAGTCAATTCGTGGGGAAAATTTGCCCCCGGGGTCTTGTCTTTTGGCCCAAAGAAAAGTATCCTTTAAATAAAAAGACCAGACCGCGCCGGCAGCCGGCCGGAGAGAGGAGGGGGCGTCATGGCGCAGAAAAAGGAACCCAACAAGAGCATACACGCCGGGCACCGCCAGCGGATGCATCAGCGTGTGGAGAAGTATGGCCTGGAGAGCCTGGCGGAACACGAAATGCTGGAGTACCTGCTCTACTTCACCAACGCCCAGAAGGACACCAACGCCATCGCCCATGACCTGCTGGAGACCTTCGGGGACTTTGCCGGGGTGCTGGAGGCCGATGAAAAGGAATTGTGCGCCGTGAAGGGCATCGGGCCGGCATCGGCCCGTCTGCTGCACCTGCTGCCCCAGGTGGCGGCCTGCTATCAGCACAGCCGGGTGAAGGACGGCCGCCGCCTGCGGACCACCGAACAGCTGGGCGCCTACGCCATGGCCCGCTACCAGGGTATCCAGAAGGAGCGGGTTTTGCTGATCTGCCTGAGCCGCCAGCACCGGATCACCTCCACCGCCTGGATCAAGCAGGGCGGGGAAGACCGGGTGGCCCTTCCCATCCAGGAGGCGGTCCGCCAGGCATTGCGGGCCCGGGCCGAGAGCGCCGTCCTCTGCCATAACCATCCCGGCGGCAGCGTTCTGCCCTCCCGCCAGGACCTGGAAGCCACCGCCAGCCTGGCCAAGGGAATGGCCGTGGTGGGCATCGAGCTGCTGGATCATATCATCGTCACCGATACCGAATACGCCTCCCTGCGTCAGCGGTGCGGCCTGGACCTTATGACGGTGGGCCAGCCCCGCATGGCCATGCTGCGGGAGCTGGATGCCGCAGAAACGCCCGCCCCCGAGGAAGCCGCCGCTTCCGGCGAGCCCGACCCCGCCGGCGGGTGAAGGCCCCGGGTGCATACCGGCGGGACGCCGGGCCAGACTGAGAGAAAAAGGCGGGAAAAAGATTTGTGGGATGGACTGTACAGAATAAATCAAACGTGGTATAATCTTTGCGAGTGATACAACTATTGATTGTGAAGTCTGCGCCGGAATCCCGGCGGGGAGGAGGCCGTCTATGGCAGAAAATCAATTCAAACTGGTGTCGCCCTATCAGCCCACCGGCGACCAGCCCCAGGCCATCGAACAGCTGACGGCGGGGGTGGAGCGGGGCGACCGCTGCCAGACCCTGCTGGGCGTCACCGGCAGCGGCAAGACCTTTACCATGGCCAATGTCATCGCCCGGTGCAACCGGCCCACCCTGGTGCTGGCCCACAACAAGACTCTGGCCGCCCAGCTGTGCACCGAGTTCCGGGCGTTTTTCCCCGAGAACGCGGTGGAGTACTTTGTCTCCTACTACGACTACTACCAGCCCGAGGCCTATATCCCCAGCACCGACACCTATATTGAAAAGGACAGCGCCATCAACGACGAAATCGACCGCCTGCGCCATTCGGCCACGGCGGCTTTGTCTGAGCGGCGGGACGTCATCATTGTGGCGTCGGTGTCCTGCATTTACTCCCTGGGCGACCCCATCGACTATCGCAGCATGGTCATCAGCCTGCGCCCCGGCATGGAAATGAGCCGGGACGACCTGTGCCGCCGCCTGGTGAACCTGCAGTATGAGCGCAACGACGTAAATTTCGTCCGCAACAAGTTCCGGGTGCGGGGAGATACGGTGGACATCTACCTGGCCTATATGAGCGAAATGGCCATCAAGGTGGAGTTTTTCGGGGATGAGATCGACCGCATCACCGAGTTCAACCCCCTCACCGGAGCCAAACAGAACATCGTCAAGCATGTGGCCATCTTCCCGGCCAGCCACTACATTGTCAGCGCCGAGAAAAAGGCCGCCGCCATCGAGAAAATCCGGGCCGAGTGCGACGCCCAGGTCAAACAGTTCACCGCCGAGGGCAAGCTCATCGAGGCCCAGCGCATCGCCCAGCGCACCAACTACGACATCGAGATGCTCAACGAGGTGGGTGTGTGCAAGGGCATCGAGAACTATTCGGCGGTATTGTCGGGCCGGGCTCCCGGCAGCATGCCCACCACCTTGCTGGATTATTTCCCGGAGGATTTCCTCCTGTTTGTGGACGAGAGCCACGTCACCCTGCCCCAGGTGCGGGCCATGTACGGCGGCGACTACGCCCGCAAAAAGACCCTGGTGGAGTACGGCTTCCGGCTGCCCTCCGCCTTTGATAACCGCCCCCTCAAGTTTGAGGAGGTGGAGTCCAAGCTGAACCAGATCATCTTTGTGTCGGCCACCCCCGGCCCCTATGAAAAGGAGCACAGCACCCAGGTGGCCCAGCAGGTGATCCGGCCCACCGGCCTGCTGGACCCGCTGATTTCGGTCCGCCCGGTGGAGGGCCAGGTGGTGGACCTGCTGGGCGAGATCAAGGCCCGTACCGCCAAGGGCGAGCGGATTCTGGTCACCACCCTGACCAAAAAGATGGCCGAGGACCTGACCGATTACCTCACCGACCAGGGGGTCAAGGTCAAGTATATGCACCACGAGGTGGATACCTTTGAGCGGATGGAACTGATCAAGGACCTGCGCCTGGGCGCCATCGACGTGATTGTGGGCATCAACCTGCTGCGGGAGGGCCTGGACCTGCCCGAGGTGAGCCTGGTGGCCATTCTGGACGCTGACAAGGAGGGATTCCTGCGCAGTGAAACCAGCCTGATCCAGACCATCGGCCGGGCGGCCCGCAACGCCGAGGGCCTGGTCATCATGTACGCCGACACCGTCACCGACAGCATGGAGCGTGCCATCACCGAGACCGAGCGCCGCCGGGCCATCCAGATGGCCTACAACGAAGCCCACGGCATCGTCCCCAAGACCATCGTCAAGGAGATTCGGGATACCATCGAGATCAGCGACAAGGCCGAAAACGCCAAGGCCAACACCCGCCGGATGGGGGCCAAAGAGCGGGAGGCTGCCATCGACCGCCTGACCCGGGAGATGAAGGAGGCCGCCAAGCTGCTGAACTTTGAGCATGCGGCCTTCCTGCGGGATCAGATCGACCGGCTGCGCCGGGGCGAAAACCCCACCACCGACTCGGACGCCGAGAACGAGCGCCGCCAGAACCACGCACAGACACAGAGAAAAGGAAGAAAATACTTTGGCAAACGATAAAATTGTCATCAAAGGGGCCCGGGAACACAACCTGAAAAACGTCAGCCTCACCCTGCCCCGGGAGAAATTCATTGTCATGACCGGCCTGTCGGGGTCGGGCAAGTCCAGCCTGGCCTTCGACACCATCTACGCCGACGGCCAGCGCCGCTATGTGGAGAGCCTGTCCAGCTATGCCCGGATGTTCCTGGGCCGGATGGACAAGCCGGACGTGGACGAGATCACCGGCCTGTCGCCGGCCATCTCCATCGACCAGAAGACCACCAGCCACAACCCCCGGTCCACGGTGGGCACCGTCACCGAGATTTACGACTACCTCCGTTTGCTGTACGCCCGCATCGGCGTGCCCCACTGCCCGGTGTGCGGGCGGGTCATCAGCCAGCAGACGGTGGATGAAATGGTGGATGCCGTCCTCAAGCTGGAGGAGGGCACCAAGTTCCAGGTTCTGGCGCCGGTGGTCCGCCAGCGCAAGGGCACCCAGCAGAAAGAGCTGGATGCAGCCCGCCGCAGCGGCTACACCCGCGTGAAGGTGGACGGCAGCCTCTACGACCTGGACGAGGAGATCACCCTGGATAAAAACATCAAGCACACGGTGGAAATCGTGGTGGACCGCCTGGTCATCCGCAAAGGCGTCCGCAGCCGTCTGGCCGACAGCCTGGAGACGGCGCTGGGCCTCACCGGCGGCGTGGCCGAGGTGGAGGTCATCGGCGGCGAGACCATGACCTTCAGCCAGAACTTCGCCTGCCCCGAACACGGCATCTCCATCAGCGAGCTGGCCCCCCGGCTGTTCTCCTTCAACAATCCCCAGGGCGCCTGTGAAAAGTGCACCGGCCTGGGCATCTTTATGAAGGTGGACGAGGACCGCATCATCCCCAACCGCAGCCTGTCCATCCGCGAGGGAGCCATCAAGGCCAGCGGCTGGTATTACGCCGAGGGTTCGGTCAGCGAGATGTACTACATTGCCCTGGGCAAAAAGTACGGCTTCGACCTGGATACCCCCATCAAAGATTTCAGCCGCCCCGCCCTCAACGCCCTGCTCTACGGCACCAACGGAGAAAAACTGGAGCTCCACCGCACCAATGAGTTTGGCAGCGGCCAGTATTACGCCGAATTCGAGGGCATTGTGGAAAATCTGGAGCGCCGCTTCCGGGAGACCAACAGCGAGTGGATCAAGGAAGAGATCGCCGGGGTGATGTCGAGTGTGGAGTGCCCCGCCTGCCATGGCCAGCGGCTCAAACCGGTGGTGCTGGCGGTGACAGTGGGGGACCTGAACATCAGCCAGTTCTGTGAGATGTCCATCCGGGACGAGCTGGCCTTTATCCGGGCCAACGAGGGCAACCTCACCGAAAAACAGCGCCAGATCGGCGATCAGATTATGAAGGAGATCCGCACCCGCCTGGAATTCCTCCAGAGCGTGGGCCTGGATTATCTGACTCTGGCCCGCTCGGCGGGCACCCTGTCGGGCGGCGAGAGCCAGCGCATCCGCCTCACCACCCAGATCGGCAGCGCCCTGTCGGGGGTGCTGTACGTCCTGGATGAGCCCAGCATCGGCCTGCATCAGCGGGACAACGACAAACTGATCGACACCCTCAAGCACCTGCGGGACCTGGGCAACACCGTCATTGTGGTGGAACACGACGAGGACACCATCCGGGCGGCGGATTATATTGTGGACGTGGGCCCTGGCGCGGGCGTCCATGGCGGCGAAATCGTGGCCGCCGGCAAGGTAAAGGATATCTGCAAGGCCAAGCGCAGCATCACCGGAGAATACCTGTCCGGCCGCAAGCGGATCGCGGTTCCCGAGACCCGCCGCCCCGGCAACGGCCACTGTCTGCGGGTCACCGGCGCCCGGGAGAACAACCTCCACAACCTGACGGTGGACTTCCCCCTGGGGACCTTTACCTGCGTCACCGGCATTTCCGGCTCGGGCAAGTCCAGCCTGGTGAATGAGATTCTGTATAAGACCCTGGCCGGGGAATTGAACGGCGCCCGCAGCCGTCCCGGCAAAAACGACGGCATCATCGGCCTGGAATATGTGGATAAGGTCATCGGCATCGATCAGCAGCCCATCGGCCGCACCCCTCGTTCCAACCCCGCCACCTATACCGGGGTGTTCAACGACATCCGCAATGTCTTTGCCCAGACCCAGGACGCCAAGATGCGGGGCTATGGGCCGGGCCGGTTCAGCTTCAACGTCAAGGGCGGCCGCTGCGAGGCCTGCGAGGGCAACGGCATCCTTCAGATTGAGATGCACTTCCTGCCCGACGTCTACGTCCCCTGTGAGGTCTGCAAGGGCGCCCGCTACAACCGGGAGACCCTGGAGGTCAAATATAAAGAGAAAACCATCGCTGAAGTGCTGAACATGACGGTGGAGGAGGCCTGTGTCTTTTTCGCCAATCAGTCCAAGATCGCCCGCAAGCTTCAGACTCTGCTGGACGTGGGCCTGGGCTATGTGACTCTGGGCCAGAGCGCCACCACCCTGTCGGGCGGCGAGGCCCAGCGGGTCAAGCTGGCCAATGAGCTGGCCCGCCGCTCCACCGGCAAGACGGTGTATATTCTGGACGAGCCCACCACCGGCCTGCATATTGCGGACGTGCACCGCCTCATCGAGGTGCTGCAAAAGCTGGTGGACGCCGGCAACACGGTGATTGTCATCGAGCACAACCTGGATCTCATCAAGTGTGCCGACTATATCATTGACCTGGGCCCCGAGGGAGGCAGCGCCGGCGGCGAAATTGTGGCCGTCGGTACCCCCGAACAGGTGGCCGAGGTGCCGGGCAGCTTTACCGGCCAGTATCTGAAACCGCTGCTGGAACGTGATCTTTTGGCCCGCGCCCAGGAGAAGGCCGAAAAAGAACAGAAAAAATAAAAAATGGGTTGACAAGCGGCCCCAAAGTGAGTATAATAGCCCATGTCGCCCCGCTCTGGTAGGATCGGGGGCCGATATCCGGGTGTAGCGCAGTTTTGGTAGCGCGCTTGAATGGGGTTCAAGAGGCCGTGAGTTCGATTCTCGCCACTCGGACCAAAAGAAAGAAATCCGAACTTTATCTTCCGAATAGGAGATGGGTTCGGATTTCTTGTTTATACAGACAATCTGGATTTGATCCGGTAAGTAAAACAAGGCGGGCTTTTCCTTTGATGAACGTGGAAAGCCCGCCTTGTGCTTGTCAGACGGATTTTGAGGGCCCTAAAAATGCTTTTAAGCCTGTCTGCAGCTAATTTAATTATCTGTGGCTGCGGCATTTCTAGGGCTTCTATGGGCTTGTAGAATGCTGCACCATGATACAGAGATATAAGCTAAATCTCCTTCAGAGCAAGATGGGACTATTTTGGACTGGAGATAACACAACGCGCTTTGTGTGATGTAAATCAAGTGCCCAGCTGGGCACTTGATGGAGAATCGGTTGATTTATCCAGTCATGGAGAGGCCTTGCTGCTTTAGCTGCTGTTCCTCTTTCCACCGAGCAAACTGGCGCTGACCTTCTTCGCTGGCATAAAATTTTTCAATTTCTGGCAACAAGACCCGAGCCAACGCTTCCATCTCGTGCTGTGGAATGCCGGTGCCGTAATCATTGATCGCTTTCTTTTTTGCCAAATGATTACCTCCCATGCTCATAAGCCCTGTTTCATGGGGTGGTTTCGTTCTGTGGTTCCCATGTGGGTATACGCATCCAGAACCTCTTTGGGAATGCGCTCCAGAATCGCGAGAGCCTCCTGGTACTCCCTCTGGAGCTTGGCATCTTTCAGCTGCTTCAACACGCTCTCGTGAGTCGCCTCGTCCAGGGAATCCGAGAGCTTTTTGTTTTTCTTCTTGAGTTTTTCATTCTCAGCCTTGGTACTGGTGAAGGCTGTACTGTACTTTTTCAGCTGGGTCCGCATCTTCTCCACGGCCGGGATATAGCTGTCCAGCAATTCGGAAATCTCGGCGGCCCGCTTCTTGCCGTTCAGAGGCCCGATGCCTGTGAGCAGCTGATCCAGCTTCTGGCGCTGCTTGGTCAGGTGGGTCATCTCCTTGAAAATGCGGGGAGGGATATGGTCGCGGCCCGTTTGGCTGGCGCTCTCGCCGCGCTCCAGGTCTGCATACTTGACGACCATGTGCTCCCAGAACTTATCCTGCCACCAGCTCAGTTTCTTCTTGTTGCCCACAATCTCCTTGGCACTGAGTCTGCCGTCTGGCGTCAAGGGGACAAAGGAAAGGTGCATATGGGGCGTCTTCTCGTCCATATGCACCACGGCGGAGATGATTGTTTCTTTGGCTTGATACTGCTCCAGGAAGTGGAGTGCTTCTTCAAAGTACCGCCGGATTTCGGGCAGCTTCTTGCCCTGAAAGAATTCCGGGGTGGCAGTGAACAGAACTTCTACCAGCCGGACGCTGTCCTTCCGGGTGCGGCAGTCGGCGGCACTGATCTGCCGCTCAGCTTCGGTCCGGTACCGCTGGGGCGGTTCGATCAGGTGGAAGTTATGCTTGCTGCAGGAAAGGTCAATATCAGGGTTACTGGCGTACTTTTCTTTTCTGCGCTCGTTATGGGCCTCGATGTTGGTGATCTCCGGCCCCTTGTACTTGGCAAAGCGCATGATGGCGTATTGTGGTTGGCTCAATGGCGGCCCTCCTTTTTGGCAATTCAATCGTATTGATGACGGGCATAGTATAGACTCCTTTCGTTTGAATGGGTGGATCTTTTCGATTCCTGATGTGGTGGTGCTCAACTTGAACACCACAAAAAATCAAGTGTTCATTTTGAGCACTTGATTATAAGTCTAGTAACCGAGACAACCGTGCTCTCCAAATCAAGTTATCAAAATGATATGCTCCCTATAACAGAGACACTGAAATAGGGAAAGGGTTAAAATGAGCAAACGAAAAGAGATTGATCCAGAGTTTAGAATCTGGCTCATTGAGGAATG
>NZ_NFKB01000022.1:0-51549 GCF_002160175.1 Faecalibacterium sp. An192 | reverse complement strand
ATCCTTCGCGGCTGGCAGACCGTACTTACGCGACGTGACGCGTGGCTAGTATTCTAGGGCTATGCCCGCATATGAAAAACCCCCGGCTATGCCGGGGGATATTTATTTGAAATTTTTTCTTTTCCGTGAAACACTTTGCCCCTGCCGTTCGTCCTACAGACAGAAGGCGGCCAGGAACAGGCAGACAGCCTGGACAGGAGGTGAAACCGCCCGTGTGGGAAACATTATACGATGACTTCTGGGACAAGCTGGTCCGGTTCTGCTGCCGGATGACCCGCGACGAGGACCGGGCCGAAGATCTGGCCCAGGAGACCTTTCTCCGGGCGCTAGGCCACCAGGACCTGCTGAGCACCCTGAGCGCGCCCCAGCTGAAAAGCTGGCTGTTTGAGACAGCCCACAATCTGTTCTGCGACAGCGTCCGCCGTTCGGCCAAAGAGCAGGAGCTGCTGGAACAGTTTGCCCCGCCCCCCGGCGAGGAGCCGGCCGACGATACCGCTTTATCCGCCATGGGTCAGGTGGAGCTGGCCAGCCTGCTGGCCCATCTGGCCGACAGCGACCGCGCCCTGTTCACCCTGCGGTACGATGCAGGGTACACCGCCGCCGAGCTGGCCCGTATCACCGGCCAGCCCGCTGCCACCATCCGCACCCGTCTCCACCGCATCCGAAAAACGCTGCAAGATTCACTTGAGGAGGAATAAATCATGAAAAAGCTGAACATCAATGCTGCTGTCTGCGACGCCCGCAAGGTCCAGGAGGAAACCCTGGCCAACTTTGAATCCATCGACATCAACGGGGCCCTGTTCATCACCAGCCCCAACGCCCGGGCCATGATGTCCCGCCACAACGTCCGGATCAACTGCTCCAAGAGCATCGACCTGGACGACGAGACCACCCTCAACACCATCAACGGCAAGACCACCTTCACCGGCCGCAACACCCCCAACGGCCGCCAGTATCTGCTCATCAACGGCACCATGACCATCACTCCCGACGCCGGGGACGCCCTGCGCCAGTATATGGGCATGACCATCAACGGCACCGTCTACTGCCCCGACTTCCTGGCCACCGTCCTGGCCAGCAAGGCCTCCATCAACGGCAAGCTCTACACCTATCCGGAAGGGGCGGTCATCCTGAAAAACAACGCCGTGCTGGACAAATCCTTCGCTCTGCGGGCTGAGCCCCGGCTGTACTGGGCCGCCAAGCGCCTGGTGGCGGTGGACAGCGAGCTGGACGGCGACGAGCTGGCCAGCAAGGGGGTCCGCTTCATGGTTCCCGAGGCCTACGTCAGCGAGACCCTGGCCGAGAGCCTGGCTCCCCTGTTTGACGCCGACACCCGGATGGTGGTGCTGCCCGACGGCACCTCGGTGGTGCAGGACGACCTGACCCTCAGCGCCGCCGGCCTGCGCCGGTACGGCGACAGCCTGGTGGTGCTGGGCGACCTGTACCTGACCCCCGACTGTGCCGAGGCCCTGAGCGACCTGGAATACCTGCAGGTGGAGGGCGACGTCTATCTGCCCGAGGAGATGGCCGACACTCTGGACGCCATTCCCGAGACGGTGCTGGACGGAGAGGTCTTTTATCTGCCGGGCAAGCCCCTGTTCGACAAGATCAAGATGACGGTGGACAAAAACCTGCTGGAGGCCTTCCCCGAGGGTCTGACCCTGGTGGCCTGCCCCAGAGTGACCCTGACCGATGATCTGACCCCCGCCGATGTGCTGGAGCACCTGTCCCTGTTCAACTGCGGCTCCATCTTCTGCAAGTCCGCCCTGGAGAGCGCGGTGCAGGCGGTGGCCACCGGCTCCTTCCATGTGATCACCGACGACGAGGAGGACGAAGAGGTCAGCGATCCCGACACCATGTCGGTCAACGCCGCCATGTACACCCTGTAACACAAAAGCGGTCCCCGAAAGGACCGCTGCAAAAAGTCTCCCTGTTGGCCCTGCCTGCCGCACTCCCGCGGCGGGCGGGGCTTTTTTGGTTAACGGTTGACGATGTTCTCCCCTGCCCCGGCCAGGAAAGTCTCCAGGTTGCGGGCGGTGATTTCCATCAGGCGCTTGAGGGCCCCGCCGGTGGCCCAGGCCACATGGGGGGTAAAGAGGGCGCGGGGGGCGGTGCGCAGGGGGCTGTCCGCCGGCAGGGGCTCCACCGCAAAGGCATCGGCGGCGTAATAGCCCAGATGTCCGCTGGTCAGGGCCTGGGCCACGGCGGCCTCATCCACCAGGGCGCCCCGGGCGGTGTTCAGCAGGATGGCCCCCGGCTTCATTTTGGCCAGAGCCTCCCCATTCACCAGGCCCCGGGTGGCGGGGGTGGCGGGACAATGGAGGCTGACGATATCGCTCTTGGTCAGCAGGGTATCCAGATCCACAAAGGTCACCCCATCCTGCGCGTACTCGGGGCGGACGGTGCGGGTCCAGACCAGCACCTCCATCCCGAAGGCCCGGGCCAGACGGGCGGTCTGGCGGCCGATGTTGCCGTAGCCGCAGACGCCGAAGGTCTTGCCGTACAGCTCCACCTGGGGAAGAATGCCATACCCGGCGGGGATTTCCAGCTGCCAATAGCCGTCCCGGAGGGCTTTATCCTGCCGTTCGGGGCACTGGCAGATGGCCAGCAGCAGGCTGAAAGCCATCTGGGCCACACTGTAGGTGGAATAGGCCGGCACGTTGGCCACGCTGACTCCATGCCGGCGGCAGGCTTCCAGGTCCAGATTGTCGGTGCCGGTGGCAATGATCCCCACCCACCGCAGATTGGGGCATTTGGACAGAATCTCCTCGTCCATCCGGCACTTGTTCAGCACCACCAGCTCGGCGTCCCCGATCCGCTGGGCAATCTGATCGTAGGGGGTGCGGACGTACTCGGTGACATCCGGCACCAGCGCCCGCAGGCCCGACCAGTCCAGGTCCCCCGGCTCCATGACGTAGCTCTCCAAAATAACCAGTTTCATCTTTTGACTTCCCCTCTTGTTGATACGTTGTTATGTTCTGCCTCTCCCGCGGGAGGGGCTGAGCCTCTATGTTTGGGCCGGGATTTACACCGGGCAGAGGGCCAGCGTGGTGGCCCCGGCGGTGGTTTCGCTGCCCACCGCTGACCAGCCCCGGCTCAGCAGAGCCGCCAGACGCGCCCGGTCCGCCAGCGGAACCCACACCGGCTCAGCCCGGTTCATCCCCGGCACCCGGCTGAACAGCCAGCAGGGCGAGAGCCCGTTCAGGGGCCGCAGCGCCCGCAGGGCCAGCCCTGCATCCAGATAGGCGGGCAATAAATCCTCGGCGTCGGGTGTGGACTCCAGCACCGCCCATACCGGGCCCGCCCCCGCATGGCGGCAGGCCGGCACCAGCGCCGCCCCCAAAAGCTCGGGCAGCAGGCTGCGGTCCCCCACCGGCGGGGCCAGCACCGAGCCCCGGCCCAGACCCTGACGGCCCAGAAACTGCCGCAGCGCCGCCGCGGCTTCCACGTCGGCGGTGAGGGGCAGCTCGATCATGGCGGCCAGGGGCTCCCCGCGGGGCCCGCAGACCCCAAAAGCCTGCCCCACCGCCAGCATCCGCAGCACCTCGCTGCGGGGGCGGTACAGGCTGGATGCCTCCCGCCGGGCCAGCATACAAAATTCCTCGGCCGAAAGGCGGCGCGGCTGCACCGCCGGCTCACAAAGCTGCAACATAATGAATCCGATCCCCTTCCTGCAGGCCGGACGCCTGCACCGGATATTTTACCAGAGAGGACCGGATGCTTTTTGTCAGACGGTGTCGGCGGCGTCCAGGTCAATGTCCTCGCTGAGCACCTGGCCGATAGGCTTGGCGATGCACAGGTCGGCGGAACGGTCGGCCCCGGTGGGCTGCATATTGATCACTACCAAGTGCCGGCCCTGGAAATACCGGATCAGTCCCGCCGCCGGGTAGACCACCAGGCTGGTGCCTCCGATGATGAGGGTATCGGCCCGGCGGATGGCCGCAACGGCCCCCGCCATGGTGGACTCGTCCAGGCATTCCTCATAGAGCACCACATCGGGCTTGACGATGCCGCCGCAGTCGGTGCACCGGGGCACCCCGGTGCTATTGGCGATGAACTCCACATCGTAGAATTTGCCGCAGCGGACGCAGTAGTTCCGCAGGACGCTGCCGTGGAGTTCATAGACCTTCTGGGAGCCGGCGGCCTGATGCAGTCCGTCGATATTCTGGGTGACCACCGCTTTCAGCTTGCCTTCCCGCTCCAGTTTGGCCAGCCGGAGGTGGGCCGCATTGGGTTTGGCCCCCCGGACAATCATCTTGTTGCGGTAAAAGCGATAGAATTCCTCCGGGTTCTGCTCCCAGAAGGTATGGCTGAGGATGGTCTCGGGCGGGTAGTCGTAGGTCTGGTGGTACAGCCCGTCCACGCTGCGGAAATCCGGGATGCCCGACTCGGTGCTGACCCCTGCGCCGCCGAAAAAGACGATGTTTTTACTTTCTGCAATGATGGCTTCCAGTGCCCTGAGCATAAAACCGCCCCTTTCCAAACAATGTGGTTTGTGCTATGGTAAAAGTATAGCATATTTTCACCAGAAAGGAAGCGGTGTTTTTGGTTCTCTGGCACTGGAACAGCCCCTTTGGTCCCCTCTGTCTGGTTCAGGAGGGGGACGCCCTGGCGGCGGTAAACTTCTGCGCTCCCCTCACCGGGGAGGAAGTCCCCTGCCCCACCCCGCTGCTGGCCGAGACCCGGCGGCAGCTGGAAGAATATTTTGCGGGTTCCCGCCGGGTGTTTGACCTGCCCCTGGCCCCCGAGGGCACCGCCTTTCAGCGGGCGGTGTGGGAGGCGCTGCAGGCCATCCCCTACGGCGAAACCCGGACCTATGGCCAGATTGCGGCGGCGGTGGGCCGGCCCAAAGCTTCCCGGGCGGTGGGCGGCGCCTGCCACTGCAACCCCATCGGCATCATCATCCCCTGCCACCGGGTGGTGGGCAGCTCGGGCCGCCTCACCGGCTACGCCGGCGGGCTGGACCGCAAAGCCGCCCTGCTGGCCCTGGAACAACCCAAGCCCTGACGCAAAAACAGCGTGCCGTTTTTCTGCGGCACGCTGTTGGTTTTATCGGTCATGCTCTGCGAAGATTTCGCCCAGATCGGCCAGAATGTCGTGGGGAAGCATCCCATACTGGCCCAGACGCTTGGCGGTGCGGTCGGCGGCGGCTCCATGGAGCCAGACGGCACAGGCTGCCGCCTCCGGAGCAGGCAGGCCGCAGGCCGCCAGCCCGCTGACCATGCCCGCCAGCACGTCCCCGCTGCCGCCCCGGGAAAGGCCCGCATTGCCGGTGGTGTTCTGCCACAGGCGGCCATCCGGCGCGGCGATCAGGGTGCGGTGGCCCTTCAGCACCAGGGTGCAGCCCCACTTGGCCGCAAAGCGCACCGCCGTCCCGGCGGGGTCGGCGGCGATTTCTGCCATGGTCAGGCCGGTGAGGCGGGACATCTCCCCCGGGTGAGGGGTCAAAATCAGGCTGCCCGCCGGGCGGGGCAGGGGTTCCCCGGCTGCCATCAAAGCCGCGGCGGCGTTCAGGCCGTCGGCGTCCAGCACCACCGTTCCCCTGGCCTCTCCCACCAGGCGGCGGACCAGGCTCTGGGTGTGGGCGGTGTTGCCCATGCCGGGCCCCATCAGGAGGACGGTGGCCTTCTGAAGGGCCTGGGACAGGTTATCCGCCTCCCCGGCGTGGATGCCGCCCTCCTCGCTTTCCCGACAGGGCAGCAGGCAGCATTCGGGCAGGCGGGCGGCCACCGCCGCCAGCACCGGCTCCACCGACGCCAGGGTTACAATACCTGCGCCGGTGCGCAGGGCGCCCTCAGCGGCCAGGCCGGCGGCGCCCCGATAGCGGCGGCTGCCTGCCACCTCCAGCAGGTGACCGTAGCTGCCCTTATGGCTCTCCTGCGCCCGGGGGGCGATGCAGGAAAAGACGAATTCCTCACAAAGATGCTCCATGGTCACTCCTCCTGACGGATCAGGGCGCGGATCTCCCGCTCCACCTCGTCCACTTCCTCCCGGAACTGACGGGCCGACAGCCGGTACGCCCCGTGGCCCAGGATAATCACCTGTTCCATGCCGTCCGAGGTGGCCACCCGGACCCGGCGCTCCCGGCCGATCTCATGGGTAACCCGCTCGATGAACATATCCGCCGTCTCGGCCTCCCGGGTGTAGACCACATGGATGTTGTGGTACTGCTCGATGGAGCCGGGGCTGCCCGGCACCCGGTAGGCGTCAAACACCAGGATCAGCACGCACTGCTTGAATCCCTGATAGTTGCACAGAATGTCCATCAGCTTTTGGCGGGCCGAGGCCAGGTTGTCCCTGGCCAGGGCGGACAGGTCATCCCAGACAAAAATAATATTGTAGCCGTCCACCAGCAGATATTCCGGCAGCACCTTCCACTGTTCGGCGTTGAAATCGGGCCGGTCGTTCTTGACCGGGCGGAAGGCCGCCAGAGGGTCCCGCTTGATGGGACCATAGGTCTGCTCGAAAATCTTCATCAGCTCGGCGTCGTTTTCCAGGGAGGCCCGGAAGGCCGCCGCCCGCCGCACCGGCTGCGGGTCCTCGGCCCGGGCAGGCTTGGCCTTGCCCCAGCCGCTTTCCACGTGCATATGCTCCCGCACCTTGTCCCAGGGCACCACATAACCGGCGCCGTGGGCGCAGAACACCGAGTCGGCGGGGTTTTCCAGGTCCCGCTCGGGGTCATAGCCCGACGCGGCGATGAGATCGGCGGCGTTGCGGCAGGGGCGGTAGCTGTCGGGGGTGAGAGTCAGGCGGCCCCGGCCATGGGTATAGCCTGCCAGCTCCCGGGGATAGCCCCGCAGGCCGCTGACCGGCGCCGAACCTTCCAGAATGGCAATCTCTCCTTCCTGGTCGGCGGGACCGAAGGTTCCCTCCATCTGCTGGATGTCGTTCATGGCCCGGCCCAGGTTCTGGGCGGGCAGTTCCAGCCGGAAGTGATACCAGGGCTCCAGCAGGACGTTTTTGGTCATCATCAGGCCCTGGCGCACCGCCCGCAGCGCCGCCTGGCGGAAGTCGCCGCCCTCGGTGTGCTTGAGGTGGGCCCGGCCGGCGATGAGGGTGATTTTCACGTCGGTGAGGGGCGCGCCGGTGAGGATGCCCCGGTGCTCCTTTTCCTCCAGGTTGGCGATGACCAGCCGCTGCCAGTTCCGGGCCAGAACTTCCTCCCGGCAGTCGATATCGTACTGGATGCCGCTGCCCGGGGGCAGGGGCTCCATCTTCAAATGCACTTCGGCATAGTGGCGCAGGGGCTCATAGTGGCCCACTCCCTCCACCGCCTCGGCAATGGTCTCTTTATAAAGGATGCCGCCCTCACCGAAAGTGACGTCCAGCCCGAACCGGCGGGACAGCAGGCTCTGCAGCACTTCCAGCTGAATTTCACCCATCAGCCGAATGTGAATCTGGCCCAGGGTCTCATCCCACACCACATGGAGCTCGGGTTCTTCCTCCTCGATGCGGCGGAGGTTGGCCAGGGCGGTATGAACGTCCGCCCCCTGGGGCAAAATCACCTGGTAGGTGAGGACCGGTTCCAGCAGGGGGTCCCCGGCGTCCCGCTCGGCCCCCAGACCCTCTCCGGGCTTGGCCCCGGTGAGGCCGGTGACGGCGCAGACCTGGCCGGGAACCACCTCATTGGCCAGGGTATACTTGGCTCCCGAATACAGCCGCAGCTGGTCGGCCTTGGCGGACCAGCCCTCTCCCTCGGGGCCGCCGGACAGGGTATCCTTGACTTTCAGGACGCCGCCGGTAACCCGCAGCCAGGTGAGGCGGGCTCCCTGGTCGTCCTGGGAGACCTTGAACACCTTGGCCCCGAAGTGTTCTCCTGCCGGGGCAGGCCGGGTCCAACGGTCCAGGCCTTCCAGCAGGGCGTCCACCCCATCCACCTTGAGGGCTGAGCCGAACCAGCAGGGAAAGACGTGCCGCCGGGCAATGGCAGTGACGATGTCGGTTTCGGCCAGGGGTTCCCCGGCCAGGTAGGCGTCCATCAAATGTTCATCGCAGAGGGCCAGGGCCTCATTGCACTGATCCTCATCGGCGCCGAAATCCACAAAGCCCTCCCCCAGCCGCCGGCGCAGCTGGTCCAGCAGGGCATCCCGGCCGGGGCCGGGCAGGTCCATCTTATTTATAAAGAGGAAGGTAGGCACCCGGCACCGCCGCAGCAGGGACCAGATGGTCTCGGTGTGGCTCTGGACCCCGTCGGGGCCGCTGATGACCAGCACCGCATAGTCCAGCACCTGGACCGTGCGCTCGGCCTCCGCCGAGAAATCCACGTGGCCCGGCGTATCCAGCCAGGTGATGCGGGCGTTTTCAGTCTCGAACAGGGCCTGTTTGGAAAAAATCGTGATGCCCCGGGCCCGCTCCAGGCTGTCGGTGTCCAGGAAGGCGTCCCGGTGATCCACACGGCCCAGTTTGCGGATGGCCCCGGCCCGGTAGAGCATGGCCTCGGACAGGGTGGTCTTGCCCGAGTCCACGTGGGCCAGCACCCCCACCACCAGGCGCTTTGTCTTGTCTGCCATGGCCGCCCTCCTCACAGAACGCCGGCCAGAAGCCCGATGGCGGTCATGGGGACCCCCAGGATCAGGCTGGACAGCATGCTGCAAAAGGACTTTTCCTCCGGGGACAGCTCGTCAAAGGAGACGATCTTCTCGTCGGCAAAGTCCGCCATGGTGTGGCTGGCGTGGCTGCGGCGCTGTCCGCGTTCCGACGACAGCTTGTCCCGGTCCAGGAAGGGAACCCGGACCCCGTCCAGCCGCAGGTAGCTGAGCCAGGCCCACCCCAGGAAGATCGCCCCCACCGCCAGGCAGGGGGCTTCCCAGATGGTGAAGTGTCCGTCGCTTAAAAAACGTTCCCACAGCAGGCAGACGCACAGGGCGACGGATGCGCGTGTCACCGTTTTATACAGGATCGCGCGGAACATATCCTTTTTATAAATGGAAAAAAGTTTCTTCATGACCAATCGTACCTCATCCTTGGTTTTGCAGCCCGGGCAATGGCCTGCACCACAGCGGCAATGTCTGTATTGTAACACGTTTTGCGCCAAAAAGATAGTCACTCGCCGTCCTGTGCGCCGCGGGCGCACATTTTGTCCTCGTGCATCAAGCACGATTCTTTTGCACATTTTACAGGTGCAAGATGAAAGCAGCTCACTCATTTTCACCTTTTTTTCACTCTTTTTCGCCCTGAAGGGGCAATTTGTTGGCTTGAGCGCCGCCTGTTTTCTTGACATCCGCCCTTTATGATGGTAGAATACCTGTGTGTTAAGGATTCTGCGGCGGGGCACAGATACAGACGCTGAGGTCTGTATTTGGGCCTTTTTGTATTCGTTGGCAATACACTGACTCTGCAGCCGCCGCAGGAATGGGAACAGGCAAAATCTGCAACTCTTGCCGTGACACGAAGAATAACAGGGAGGATACAACACATGAACGCAAACTATGAACCTCATGCATTTAGCCGCCGCTCCTTTTTGAAGGGCGCAGGCGCTGTGGGCGCCGCTGGTCTGCTGGCCGCATGCGGCAGCTCCAGCTCCACTGCTTCGGGCAGCACCTCGGGCGCTGCTTCGGGCAGCACTGCCACCACCGGCGGCCTGACTGAGGTGTACAGCTACGAGTCCAACGTCCGTGAGATCGAGAGCTGGAACGTCCTGTACAGCCAGAACGCTTCCGACTTCAACGTCCTGACCAACTGTGTGGACGGCCTGCTGAGCGCCGACTGCTACGGCAAGCCCGTGGCCGCCATCGCCGAGAGCTGGGAGCACAACGAGGACGCTTCCGTCTGGACCTTCCACCTGCGCGAGGATGTGGATTGGTGCGACGTCAACGGTGAGGTCAAGGGCCACATCACTTCCAAGGACTTCCTGGTGGGCTCCGAGTGGGTTCTGAACCAGTTCAAGAACTCCGCTTTCAACACCTCCATGCCCCTGCAGACCATCGCAGGCGCTGAGGAGTACTATGAGTACACCGTGGAGCAGGGCGATGCCGCTGCTGACCTGACCTATCAGGACATGCTGGACCACGGCGTGGGCATTGAGGCTCCGGACGATTACACCCTGGTCTTCACCTGCAAGAATCCCTGCCCCTACTTCGACACCGTTGCAGGCTATGTCTGCTTCTACCCCGCTTCGGAGGAACTGATCAACGAGCTGGGCATCGAGGGCTTCCGCGCCGCCACCTACGCTGAGATGTGGTACTGCGGTCCGTACCTGATCGAGGAGTTCGTTCAGTCCAACACCAAGAGCTTCATCCCCAACCCCAACTGGTACGGCGCCAACGACCACAGCCGCTTCGAGCGCGTGGTCGTCACCATGCTGACCGATATGGTCACCGGCTACCAGCTGTACCAGAACCGTGAGCTGGACGAGATCGAGCTGACCGAGTCCACCGTGACCCAGATCCAGAACGACTCCAGCAACGAGTTCAACCACCAGCTGTGCGAGCGCCAGCCCAAGAAGTTCAGCTATCAGTTCCACTTCAACTATCAGCGCTTCAACGACGACGGCACTCCCGACGACAACTGGAACAAGGCCATCGCCAACACCGCTTTCCGTAAGTGCTTCATGCAGGGCCTGGATCTGACCCGTTACTACGCCCGTACCAACCCCATCAACCCCCTGAAGTGCGAGAACGACTACTACACCATGCGCGGCGTCTGCTACAACACCCAGGGTGTTGAGTACACCAGCCTGGTGGGCAAGAAGATGGGCTACGGCGAGTACGACGGCGAGACCATGATCCGTCTGCGCGACAACGGCGGCGACATCTCCGCTCTGAAGAAGCAGGCCATGGAGGAGCTGAGCGCCATCGGCGTCACCTTCCCTGTCCACTGCTGGAACTATATCCTGTCCGGCAACACCTCCGCTCAGGACAGCGCTGCCGTCATGAAGCAGGCCTTCACCGACTGCTTCGGCGACGACTTCATCGTCCTGGATGTGGGCGAGTACGTCTCCAGCGTCACCAAGGAGGTCGTCAACGCTCACCGTCACAGCTATATCCAGAACGGCTGGGGCGCTGACTTCGGCGATCCCATCAACTTCCTGGGCCAGGAGATTCTGACCGACGACAACGCTTACTACAGCTGGAACTACAGCTATATCGCCAAGGTCTTTAAGGAAGGCCCCGCCGACTGGCAGGCTGACCTGATCGCCACCTATCAGGAGTTTGAGCGCCTGGTCCGCGAGGCTGACGCCATCGTCGACGACATCGACGCCCGCTACGAGGCCTTTGCTACCGCCGAGGCTTATATGCTGGAGAACTGCCTGACCATGCCGGCTCAGTACGAAGTTCTGCTCTGCCTGACTCACGTCAACGATTACTCCAAGATCAACGCTATGTACGGCATCTGCAACTACAAGTACGTTGACTGGGAGACCTCCGAGGAAGCCTATACCACGGAGCAGTATGAAGAACTCGCGGCTGCTTATGAGGCAGCCATGAAGGCTTAATGCTGAAATACACCGCTAAACGGCTGTTTCAGTCGTTTATCACCATTCTGATCGCCGTTACCGTCGTCTTCCTGCTGCTGCGGATGCTGCCCACGGACTACTACTTCACTGAAGACCAGTTGATGAAGTTCACCCCGGAGCAGAAGAACGCAGCACTGGAAGCCGCCGGTCTTCTGGACCCCATCGGGGAACAGCTGGTCCGCTTTTATGGGCAGTTACTCCACCTGGACTTCGGTACCTCGCGGAGAATTCAAAGCGGCATCGCTGTCACCCGTGTCATCGGCGACCGGTTGGGCGTTTCCCTGCGTCTGGGCGCAATCGCATTCTGCATTTCCTGGGTCTGCGGCATCATCATTGGTGTGGCGCAGGCCGCTTTCAAGGGCAAGTTTGTGGACTGGCTGGGCACGGTGTACACCGTCCTGGTGAACGCCGTCCCGGCGCTGGTCATGTACTCCCTGGTGCTGGTCATCGGCTCCACGGTGTTTGGCATGCCCACGCTGTACTCCACCCGAAACTTGGGGCCGTCCAGCGTGCTGCCGGTCATCTGTCTATCCATGGCTTCCACGGCCAGCTATGCGCTGTGGATGCGCCGCTATATGGTGGACGAGCTGACCCGTGACTATATCAAACTGGCCAAGGTCAAGGGCCTGAGCTACAGCCAGATCATGTTCCGCCACGTGCTGCGCAACGCACTGGTGCCCATGGTCCAGTTCATGCCTCAGTCCCTGCTGCTGACCATCAGCGGTTCGCTGCTGATGGAGCGGTTCTTCTCCGTTCCCGGCATGGGTCCCCTGCTGACCGATGCCATCCAGCGGTACGACACCAGCGTCGTCCAGACTCTGGTCATGTTCTACGCCGCGCTGAGCATCGTGGGCATCTTCCTTGGCGACATTCTGATGATGCTCGTTGACCCGCGCATCACCATCGCAGAGAAAGGGGGCAACCGCTGATGGCAAAAGCATCGGATTTTGCGGGCAAGACCGACGACGAACTGTTTTACGTCGTGGAGTACTCGCCCGAAGAGGCCGAGCGCATCGGTTACTCCAACTATTCCTACTGGGGCTCGGTGTTCCGCAACTTTCTGAAAAACAAGGTTGCAGTGTTTTTCCTGATCCTGTTCCTGGCTCTGGTGGTGTTCTCCTTCATCGCACTGGCCATCGGCAAGTACGACTACGCCACTCTGATCCCGGACACTGCGCCGGCTTTCACCAAACCCAACTCGGAGTTCTGGTTTGGTACCGACAACCTGGGCCGTGACTACTGGTGCCAGGTGTGGTACGCCACCCAGATTTCCATCCGCCTGGCCCTGGTCGTGGCCACCGGCGAGTGCATTGTGGGCGTCATCTTCGGTCTGATCTGGGGTTATGTGCGCAAGCTGGACCGGTTGTTCACCGAAATTTACAACCTGTTCGACAGCATTCCCTATATCATCTATATGACCCTGATCGCCCTGATGGTGGGCCAGAGCTTCACCATCATGGCTGTGTCCATGATCTTCATCGGCTGGTTCCAGACGGCGCGCCGGGTGCGCAACATGGTGTTTATGTACCGTGACCGGGAGTACAACCTGGCTTCCCGGTGCCTGGGTACCCCGCTGTGGCGTGTTCTGACCAAGAACATCCTGCCCTACCTGGTGTCGGTCATCATCCTGCAGACGGCGCTGAACATCCCTTACACCATCAACATGGAGTCCACCCTGTCCTATCTGGGCCTGGGCCTGGGCATCGAGACCCCGTCGCTGGGCCTGTTGCTGGCAAAGGTTCGCACCTTCTTCCTGGATTATCCGTACCTGCTGATCTTCCCCGCGTCCATCGTGTCCATCATCTCGGTTTCCTTCTATATCATGGGCAACGCATTCTCGGACGCAGCCGACCCGCGCAATCACGTTTAACAGATGGGAGAGATAAACAACAATGGATAAAAAAGCGATTATCTCTGCCCGTGACGTGGAGATTCAGTTCAGCCTGCGCGGCCGGACGCTGAAGGCTATCCGCAAGTGCTCCCTGGACCTGTACGAAGGCGAGACCCTCGCCATCGTGGGCGAGAGCGGCTCGGGCAAATCGGTCTTTACCAAGACCTTTGTGGGCATGCTGGACGCCAACGGCAAGATCACCGGCGGCAGCATCATGTTTGAAGACCGCGATATGGCCAAGTTCACCGAAAAGGAATGGCTGAATATCCGCGGCAAGAAAATTTCGATGGTCATGCAGGACCCGATGACCAGCCTGAACCCGCTGAAGAAAATCGGCAAGCAGATTCAGGAGAGCATCGAGCTGCACCAGGGCCTGAAGGGCGAAGCCGCCAAGAAGGCCGCCATCGAGATGCTGGGCAAAGTCGGCATCCCCGACCCCGAGCGCCGGTACAATCAGTACCCCCATGAGTTTTCGGGCGGCATGCGGCAGCGCGTGGTCATCGCCATCGCCGCCGCCTGCAAGCCGCAGGTCCTGATCTGCGACGAGCCCACCACCGCGCTGGACGTGACGATTCAGGCGCAGATCCTGCAGCTGATCCGTGATCTGCAGAAGGATCTGGGCATGTCGGTCATCTATATCACCCATGACCTGGGCGTTGTGGCCAACGTGGCCGACCGTGTGGCCGTCATGTACGCCGGCCAGATTGTGGAGTACGGCACCGTGGAGGAGATCTTCTACGACGCATGGCACCCCTACACCTGGGCTCTGCTGCAGGCTCTGCCGCAGCTGGGCGTCAAGGGCGAGGCTCTGCCCACCATCGACGGCACCCCGCCGAACCTCTTCAACGAGATTCACGGCGATGCCTTCGCACCCCGGAACAAGAAGGCTCTGGCCATCGACTTTGTCAAGGAGCCTCCCTTCTTTGAGGTTTCGCCCACCCACGCCGCCAAGACCTGGTATCTGGATCCCCGGGCCCCCAAAGTGGAGCGTCCCCACTCGATCCAGAACCTGCGCAAGAAAATGATGGAGGACCACACCAATGGCTGAGAGAGAAAAGCTCATTGAGATCAAGGACCTCCAGATCTCCTTCGGCTCGGGGCGCAAGAAGTTCGTGGCCGTTGACCACGTCAACTTCGACATCTACAAGGGCGAGACCTTCTCCCTGGTGGGTGAGAGCGGCTCGGGCAAGACCACCATCGGTCGCGCCATCACCCGCATCAATCCCACTTCGGCCGGCGACATCCTGTTCAAGGGCCGCAAGATCAACGGCAAGATCCCCAAGGAGCTGGACCAGGAAGTCATCCGCAAATGCCAGATGATCTTCCAGGACCCCATGGCCTCGCTGAACGAGCGCGCCAAGGTGGAGTATATCATTGCCGAGGGCCTGCTGAACTTCCACCTGTACAAGGACCAGAATGACCTGCATGAAAAGGTCATGGCTGCCCTGCACGAGGTGGGCCTGCTGCCTGAGTTTGCATCCCGTTTCCCCCACGAGTTCTCGGGCGGCCAGCGCCAGCGCATCGGCATTGCCCGTGCTCTGATCATGGAGCCTGAGTTCATCGTGGCAGACGAACCCATCTCGGCGCTGGACGTGTCGATCCGTGCTCAGGTGCTCAACCTGCTGAACAACCTCAAGGCGTCCCGCGGGCTGACCTACCTGTTCATCGCCCACGACCTGTCGGTGGTCCGGTTCATCTCGGACCGCATCGCCGTCATCAGCAAGGGCCGTATCGTGGAGCTGGCCGAGACGGAAGAACTGTTCCGTCATCCGCTGCACCCCTACACCAAAGCCCTGTTGTCGGCTGTGCCCATCCCGGACCCCAGCCTGGAGAAGAAGAAAAAGCTGCTGGTGTATGATCCGTCGATTCACGACTACAGCACCGACAAGCCCGTTTGGCAGGAAATTGCCAATGGTCACTTCGTCTACGGCAACGAGAAGGAGCTGGAGGGTTACCGCAAGGAGTATGAAGCTACCCGCTGATTCCCCTGCCCCCTGAAAGCCTCATAAGCACAAAAAGACCCCGCGGCCTCCGGTATTCACCGGGAGCTGCGGGGTTTTTGCTGTGCTGCGGCGGGCGCCTCCCTCATGGGGGCCAATGGAGGCCCTACAGAGTTTTTTTGCGGGAGGGCATAAACTTTTTCCGGGGCCGGGGCAAAGAGCGCAGGACGCCCCCAGGAGGCGCTGTGCGAAGGCTTCCCTTCCCCTTGATACTTTCGTCTGCTGCAATGCAGGCTCTGCCTGGCAGGTTTTGACCCCGGGCGGTCCCCTGCCCTGCGGGCGGAACCTTCTCACCAAGCACAAAAGAGCCCCGCGGGCGGTGCGTCGCTGGACGCAGGCCTGCGGGGCTCTGTGCTGTATTTTATGCGGGGATGCGGGAGACTTTATCAGTTCCGGACGATCAGGCTCTTGCCGGTCATTTCCTTGGGCTGAGGAATGCCCATCAGCTCAAACATGGTGGGAACCAGATCGCTCAGGACGCCGCCCTCCCGGAGGGTGAAGTCGTTGCCGGCGCCGATCACCACACAGGGCACCGGGTTGGTGGTGTGGGCGGTGAAGGGGGTGCCGTCGGGGTTCTTCATCTTGTCGGCGTTGCCGTGGTCGGCGGTGAGGATGACCTTGCCGCCGGCGGCCAGAACTGCGTCGATGACCTTGCCTGCACACTGGTCCACGGCCTCCACAGCCTTGACAGCGGCATCAAAGACGCCGGTGTGGCCCACCATGTCGCAGTTGGCGAAGTTCAGGATGATGACGTCGTACTTGCCGCTCTCAATCCGCTTGACGCACTCCTCGGCAACCTCGGGGGCGCTCATCTCGGGCTTCAGGTCGTAGGTAGCCACCTTGGGACTGGGGATCACGCAGCGATCCTCGCCGGCAAAGGGCTCCTCGCGGCCGCCGTTGTAGAAGAAGGTGACGTGAGCGTACTTCTCGGTCTCGGCGATGCGCAGCTGGGTCATGCCCAGGTCGGAGATATACTGGCCCATGACGTTGGTCAGGTCCACGGGAGGATAAGCCACCTCGCAGTTGGGCATGGTGGCGTCGTACTCGGTCATGCAGACGTAGTGCACCGGGAACCGGCCATAGCGGCGCTCAAAGCCGTCGAAGGCGTCGTCCACAAAGATGCGGGTCATCTGGCGGGCACGGTCGGGGCGGAAGTTGATGAACACCACGGTGTCGCCCTCCGAGACGCGGCCGCCCTCGCAGGTGACGCAGGGCACCACAAACTCGTCGGTCACGCCGTTGGCGTAGCTGCGCTCGATGCATTCCTTCCAGCCGTTGGCCTTCTCGCCCTCGCCGTAGACGAAGGCAGCGTAGGCCTTCTCCTCGCGATCCCAGTTCTTGTCGCGGTCCATGGCGTAGTAGCGGCCGGTGACGGTGGCAATCTTGCCGATGCCCAGCTTGTCCAGCTCGTTCTGGACGTTCTGCAGGAAGCCCTCACCGTCGTGGGGGTCGGTGTCACGGCCGTCCATGATGGCGTGGACATAGACGTCCTTGGCGCCCATGGCCTTAGCCATCTCCAGCAGGCCGAACAGGTGCTCCTCGTGGCTGTGAACGCCGCCGGTGCCCATCAGGCCCATGAAGTGGATGGCCTTGCCGGCGTCGATGGCGGCCTTCATGTTGCGGACCAGGACGTCGTTCTTCTGCATCTCACCGTCACGGATGGACTTGGTGATGAGAGTCAGCTGCTGGTAGACGATGCGGCCGGCGCCAATGTTGGTGTGGCCCACCTCCGAGTTGCCCATCTGACCGTCGGGCAGGCCGACGCTCATGCCCGATGCGCCGATGGTGACGTTGGGGCAGGTGGCAAACAGGTGGTCGATATAGGGAGTCTTGGCGGCGACGATGGCGTTGCCATCCACTTCGTCCGGCACCCAGCCGAAGCCGTCAAGGATGCAGAGCATCATGGGTTTCTTTGCCATAGTTTTTTCTTCCTCAGTTTCTATTGATTTGTCCGGGGCTCAGCCCTTGGAAGCAGCGTTGACAATCACTGCAAAGTCGGCAGCCTTCAGGGAGGCGCCGCCGATCAGGCCGCCGTCCACGTTCTTCTTGCTGACCAGCTCCTCGCAGTTCTTGGCGTTCATGCTGCCGCCGTACTGGACGGTGGTAGCCTCAGCCACGGCCTCGCCGTACAGCTCGCCGATGACCTTGCGGATCTGGGCGCAGACCTCCTCGGCCTGGTCCGAGGTAGCGGTCTTGCCGGTGCCGATGGCCCAGACGGGCTCGTAGGCGATGACCACGTTAGCCATCTGCTCGGCGGTAACGTCACGCAGAGCGATCTTGGTCTGCATACGGACCAGCTCCTCGGTGACGCCCTCCTCGCGCTGCTGCAGGCTCTCGCCCACGCAGACGATGACCTTCAGGCCGGCGTTCAGAGCGGCCAGGGTGCGCTTGTTGACGGTCTGGTCGGTCTCTGCGAAGTACTGACGGCGCTCGCTGTGGCCCACGATGACGTACTCCACGCCCAGGTCCACCAGCATGTCGGCGCTGATCTCGCCGGTGAAGGCGCCCGACTTCTCAAAGTGGACGTTCTCGGCGCCCACGTGGATGTTGGTGCCCTTGGTCTTGGCCACGGCGGTCACCAGGTCGGTGAAGGGGGTGCAGATGACCACCTCGCAGGTGGCATCCTTGACGGCGGGGATCAGCTCGTCGATCAGCTGAGCAGCCTCGGTGGCGGTCTTGTTCATCTTCCAGTTGCCGGCAATGATAGCCTTGCGCTTTGCCTTATCCATAATCGTATTCTCCTTGTCTTTCCCAGGGTCGGCCTCCAAAAGCCGCCCAAAAATAAAAGGGCGCGGCGGCGTGTCGCCGCCGCACCCATCACATCTTTGTGAAAAGCGACTGCCTTATGCGTTCTGAATGACCGCGATGCCGGGCAGATCCTTGCCCTCCAGGTACTCCAGGGAGGCGCCGCCGCCGGTGGAGATGTGGGTCATCTTGTCGCCCAGGCCCATCTGCTGGACGGCTGCTGCGCTGTCGCCGCCGCCGATGACGGTGGTAGCCTCGCTCTCAGCCATAGCCTTGGCCACAGCCAGGGTGCCGGCTGCCAGGGTGGGGTTCTCGAACACGCCCATGGGGCCGTTCCAGACGACGGTCTTGGAGGACTTGACGGCGTCGGCGAAGAGCTTCATGGTCTCGGGGCCGATGTCGCAGCCTTCCATGTCGGAGGGCATGTTGGTGACCGGGAAGACAGCGGTCTCAACCGGTGCGTCAATGGGATCGGGGAAAGCCTTGACACAGACAGTGTCGATGGGCAGCAGCAGCTTGACGCCCTTGGCCTTGGCCTTCTCCATCATCTCCTTGCAGTAGTCGATCTTGGAGTCATCGCACAGGCTCTGGCCGATCTCGTAGCCCTGAGCCTTGATGAAGGTGTAAGCCATGCCGCCGCCGATGATCAGGGTATCCACCTTCTCCAGCAGGTTGGAGATGACGTTCAGCTTGTCGGCCACCTTGGCGCCGCCCAGAATGGCGGTGAAGGGACGGACAGGATCGTTCACGGCGTTGCCCAGGTAGCGGATCTCCTTCTCCATCAGGTAGCCAACAGCGGTATCCTTGATGTAGTCGGTGACGCCGGCGGTGGAGCAGTGTGCGCGATGGCAGCTGCCGAAGGCGTCGTCCACGTAAGCGTCAGCCAGGCTGGCCAGCTCCTCCGAGAAGGCGGCCACGTTCTTGGTCTCCTCCTTGCGGAAGCGGGTGTTCTGCAGCAGGACCACGTCGCCGTTGTTCATGGCAGCGACAGCGGCCTTGGCGTTCTCGCCCACGACGTTGTCGTCGTCAGCGAAGACAACTTCCTTGCCCAGCTTGGCGCTCAGAGCCTTGGCGACGGGGGCCAGGCTGAACTTGGCCTCGGGGCCGTTCTTGGGTTTGCCCAGGTGGCTGCACAGGATCACCTTTGCGCCATCGTTCACCAGCTTCTGGATGGTGGGCATGGCCGCATTGATGCGGTTCTCATTGGTGATGACGCCGTCCTTCATGGGGACGTTGAAATCGCAGCGGACAAGAACCTTCTTGCCGCAGTAATTCTGATCGTCGATGGTCTTCTTACCTAAACCCATTGTTCTAAACTCCTCTCAAATCCTTTTGTTTGCCTGAAGTGAGTTTTGTCATCGTCGGGTCTCCCCGTGGATAGTTCTATTATATACAATTCAGCGGCCCAAAGCAAGCAGTTCTTTGATAATTCATTGGCAAACATGCTCCAATGGAGCAAAAAATGCATTCTGGGTGCTTTTGGGAAAAACAGACTTGTCAAGAACGGAGCTCCGGGTCTATAATAGGCTCAAGCAGCCGGCTCCACATCCAGCGTGTCGGACGAACGACACACGCACCGCAAAACCGCGCGCTCAGCCTTACGGCCCTACCTCCTGCCGGGAATGTCCTGTCGGTGGCCGGCCTGTATGCGGATGCTGACCGGGCCGGCGGCGAAGCCGAATATTGACAGGCTGGCATACAAAGGAGGAACACTTGTATGGATAAACCCGTTCTGGTCGTACTGGCTGCCGGTATGGGCAGCCGCTACGGCGGCATGAAGCAGCTGGACCCGGTTGGTCCTTCCGGGCAGCTGATCATCGACTATTCGATTTTTGACGCCCGCCGGGCCGGCTTTGAGAAGGTCATCTTCATCATCCGGCAGGAATTCGAGGCGGATTTCCGCAAGGCCATCGGGGACCGTCTGTCCCGCCTGATGGAGGTGGAGTACGCCTACCAGTCCCTGGACGACCTGCCCGCCCCCTACACCGCCCCCGAGGGCCGCACCAAGCCCTTCGGCACCGGCCAGGCGGTGCTCAGCGCCCGGAACCTGATTCACGGACCCTTCGCCGTCATCAACTCGGACGACTACTACGGCCCCGAGGCCTTCCGCGTGATGTATGAGTACCTGTCCACCCACGCCGACACCCAGCAGTACCAGTACTGCATGGTGGGCTACCAGGTCAAGAACACCGTCACCAAGAACGGCAGCGTCTCCCGCGGCGTCTGCGTCGTGGGCAGCGACGGGATGCTGGAGAGCGTCACCGAGCGGACCAAGATCGTCCAGGACAAGGACGGCGTCATCCGGTACGCCGACGGGGACGGCTGGGTAGACCTGCCCGGCGACACCCTGGTGAGCATGGGCATCTGGGGCCTGACCGCCAGCTTCATGCAGGAGGCACAGGACCGGTTCTCCGGCTTCCTGGCCGAGAGCCTGCCCAAGGATCCCATGAAGTGCGAGTACTTCCTGCCCACCATCATCTCCGATCTGATCGGCGAGGGCAAAGCCCAGGTTCGGATGCTCCACAGCACCGACAAGTGGTACGGCGTCACCTATCGGGAGGATAAGCCCGGTGTCATGGCCGCTCTGGCCCGTCTGACTGAGGAGGGCCTCTACCCCGTTCAGTTCTAACCTTTCCACTCCATAAAAATACCGCGCATCCCTCACCGTCCGGCGGCGGGAGATGCGCGGTTTTCTTTTTGTCTTGTTCAGCCCTGGCGGGCGGCCAGAATTTCCTCACAGCTGAGGCCGTATTTGCGGGCGATGTCCTTGGCATAGCTGAGGCCGTCGGGGGTGGCGCGGATCACCCGGTAACTGCGGGTGCCGTCGGCGATGTTCTCCATCTGGGCCACCAGGTTGTCAATGCAGCCGGTGCGGCCGGGGGTGGCGTTGAAGCGGTCCACCTCCTGGGTCAGCTCATGGATATGGGTCACATAGACCCCGCCGCAGCCCATCACCGCAATGGCCGACAGCACTTCCCCGGCGATATAGCCGCCCTCCAGCAGGCTGGTGGAGCTGAAGCTCTCGTCCATCAGCAGCAGGTCCTCCTTTGTCAGCAGGTGGAGAATCTGGCTCATCCGGGCGCACTCGCTCTCCAGACGGCCCTTGCCGTAGTTGTCCTCATCCGAGGTGGGAAAGTGGGTGAAGATACACCGAACCGGGCTCATCACCGCCTCTTTGGCGGGGACCAGCAGGCCCAGCTGAAAGAGGGCCTGGGCCATCCCCACCGAGTAGCAGAAAATGGACTTGCCGCCGTGGTTGGGGCCGGTGACCAGATAAAAGCGGCCTTTGGCGTCGTAGCCAAAGTCGTTGGCCACCACCGTCCCCTTGTCCTCGCTGCGGAGGACCAGCATGGGGTTGTAGACGTCTTTCAGGTGGAGGGCTTTTTCCTCCATGGGGCGGATGGCGGGGCGGCAGAGGGCGCAGCCCTGGCTTTTCAGTTCCAGCAAAAAGCTGACCGCCGCCGACAGGAACCGGAAATCATCCAGCAGCCCGATGAAAAAGGCGGTTTCGTCCCGGAAATACTGGTCGATGACCGGCTCCCAGCTGCGGATGGTGCGGGCAAAAGCGGTGTCCAGCGCCCGGCAGACCGCCTGGTCCAGGGCGTGTTTTTCCTCCTCCCGGGCGGTCTTGGCCAGGTTGGCAAAGCCCGAGATGCAGACCATGGGGTCCTTTTTATCCCGGCCCAGCAGCTTGTCCAGGACGCTGCCCTGGCGGTATTTGTCGGTATTCAAAGCCAGCAGGCCCACGTCGGTGACCCGCAGGGTGCCGTCCAGGTTGATGCCCAGGGCGATGCTCTTGATATGGCCGATCTGGTATTCGGTCTGTTCCAGCTGGCGGGTCAGGGCCTGGTAGGAATCGCTGGTGCGCCGTTTTTCCACCTCCTGCCGCAGGGCGCTAAAGCCCTCGCTCTGGATGGGGGCCGACGCCAGGCGGCTGTGGAACAGTTCCACCAGTTCCAGGTAAATCTCCAGATACCGCACCGAGGCCAGGCTGCTCTCCACCGAGGAAGAGGAACTGTTCAGGACTTTGCGCATCTCGGCGGCGTCCCGCAGCATGGGCAGGGCGTCCCGGATCAAATCCCGCAGGTCCTGGCTGGCCACCAGGTCCGCCACCACGTCCAGCCGCCAGGCTAGGACGTCGGTGTCGGTGGTGTAGAACTGTTCCAGGCGCAGGTCGGGCAGGCCCCGCCAGCTCTCCCGCCGCACCGAGACCATCTGGTCAATCTGGAGGGTGTGGAAAAAGCTGGAATCGGGCAGCGCGGCCCCTCTGGCTGGCTTATACGGCGGATACAACAGGCGGAAACTCTCCCGCCCGGCGCCCTGCGGTCCCTCTGGCATACAATCGCCCCTTCCCTGGAAATGTGGAGATAATCTTATTAAACTCTTTTAACCAACAAATGTCCAGCCTGCGGGAAAAATAAAGTGCGCATCAGGGTGCTGATCGGCCCGGACGGATTGGCCGGATAGGGCCTGCGTTTTCCCCGGCTCCCGCCCAAAACAGCGGCACGGCAAACAAAAAAGGGGCCGCCAGCCCGAAAGCTGGCGGCCCCTGATAAGCCCTTTGGAGTACCCTCAGTACTTAGCAGTTCTCAGCGAAGTACTTGATGGTGCGGACCATCTGAGAGGTGTAGGAGTTCTCGTTGTCGTACCAAGACACGACCTGAACCTGATAGGTGTCGTCGTCGATCTTAGCGACCATGGTCTGGGTAGCGTCGAACAGAGAGCCGTAACGCATGCCGATGACGTCGGAAGAAACGATCTGGTCCTCGTTGTAGCCGAAGGACTCAGAAGCAGCAGCCTTCATAGCGGCGTTGATGGCTTCCTTGGTGACGTCCTTGCCCTTGACAACAGCCACCAGGATGGTGGTGGAGCCGGTGGGAACGGGCACACGCTGAGCAGAGCCGATCAGCTTGCCGTTCAGCTCGGGGATGACCAGGCCGATGGCCTTGGCAGCGCCGGTGCTGTTGGGAACGATGTTCTGAGCGCCAGCACGTGCACGGCGCAGATCGCCCTTGCGCTGGGGGCCGTCCAGGATCATCTGGTCGCCGGTGTAAGCATGAACGGTGGTCATGATGCCGGAGACAACGGGGAATGCCTTGTTCAGGGTGTCGGCCATGGGAGCCAGGCAGTTGGTGGTGCAGGAAGCAGCGGAGATGACCTTGTCCTCAGCGGTCAGGGTCTTCTCGTTGACGGAGTAGACAATGGTCTTCAGGTCGTTGCCGGCGGGAGCAGAGATGACGACCTTCTTAGCGCCAGCCTCGATGTGAGCCATGCTCTTATCCTTGCTGGTGTAGAAGCCGGTGCACTCCAGAACGACATCGACGTTCAGCTCGCCCCAGGGGCAATCCTTAGCGTCCTTAATGGCGTAGATCTTAATCTCCTTGCCATCGACAACGATGGAGTCCTCGGTGGAAGAAACGGTGTGCTTGTTCTCGCCGATCTTGCCGCAGAAGGAGCCCTGAGCGGTGTCGTACTTCAGCAGGTGAGCCAGCATCTTGGGGCTGGTCAGATCGTTGATAGCGACAACCTCGTAACCCTCAGCGTCGAACATCTGACGGAAAGCCAGGCGGCCAATGCGGCCAAAACCATTGATAGCAACTCTTACAGCCATTTTATATACCTCCTAAAATTTTTACCCTTTGAAATAGGATAAATCTCACGGTGTCTTTATTATAGACCAAAAACGCCAAACCTTCAAGTGCCCGACAAAGAAATAACAAGCGGTTTTTCGTTTTTATAGATTTTATATCATTTCACTCAAACGTTTTTAGTACTTTTGGCAAATCAGCCCGCCGTGTGGGAGCCTTTGCTGTGGGGAGACGGCGCGGCGCACAGCACCGCGCAGACGCCGCCCAAAAGGCCGATGGCGGCCAGAGCCCAGTCTCCCGGGCCGGCGGTCCACAGGACGCACCGGGGCAGCTGCCAGCACAGGCACAGGCAGAAAGCCAGCAGCCCATAGCCCCCCAGCGCCCGGCCGTCGGCCGCATCGGGCAGGCAGAGCGCCCGCAGCAAAGCCGCCAGGAACAGCAGAGCGGCCAGCTGCTGCCAGACCGCCGAGGTGGGGACGGTGCGGTGCCAGCTGGAGCCGTTGGTCATAAAGCTCAGGAGAATCTCCCACACAAAGAGCAGGCTGCCCGCCACGCCGAACCAGGCCGGAGGCGGATTTTTGCGGGGCGCGGCCAGCCAGCTCACCCCCAGATACCCCAGCCAGGCCCCGCAGGCCAGAGCCAGGACGCTTTCCACTGCCGCGGCCACACCGGCGGCTCCCAGCAGGCCGGCGATCCCCTGCCACAGGCAGAGGACAGCCCCCGCCAGAGCGGGCAGGGCGGCCAGAGGCTGGCGGCGGTTCAGGGGCGCCGGGCTGCCGCCGGCAAGCCGTCCCACCAGAAGGGCGGCCGCCGCGAACACAGCCAGCACCAGATACCGCTGCCACACGGCCCCCGCGGTCACCAGGCCGGTCTCGGGGTCGGTCCAGAGGGCAAGGTCCGCCCAGCGGATGCCGCAGAACACCGCCCCGGCGGCCAGGTATGCCATTACCTTTGCTTTCATCTTCGGTTAACGCTCCTCGAGGGGCTTATAGCGCTGACGCACCCCCAGATATTTATAGGCCGGACGGATGATCCGGTTGGCAAAGACCACTTCTTCGATGCGGTGTGCGCACCAGCCCGGCAGACGGGCGATGGCGAACAGCGGGGTGTACAGGTCCTCCGAGATGCCCAGCATCTGGTAGATCAGGCCGCTGAACAGGTCCACGTTGGCGCAGACCGGCTTGGAGCTGCCCTTCTCCTCGGCGAAGATGGCCGGGGCCAGGCGCTCAATGCTGCACAGCATATTGTACTCGGCCTCAAAGCCCTTTTCGTAGGCCAGATGGCGGGCGCGCTCCTTCAGGATCACCTCACGGGGATCGCTGATGGTATAGACGGCGTGGCCCATGCCGTAGATCAGGCCGCTGCCGTCGCCGGCCTGCTTGCGCAGGATGCGGCGCAGGTACTCGCGGACCTCATCGTCATCGTCGTAGTTTTCCACGTGGGCCAGGATATCTTTCAGCTGGCGGTTGACGGCCAGGTTGGCGCCGCCGTGCTTGGGGCCCTTCAGAGCGCCGATGCCCGCCGCAATGGCCGAATAGGTATCCGACCCGGAGGAGGACACCACGCGGGTGGCAAAGGTGGAGCAGTTGCCGCCGCCGTGGTCGGCGTGGAGCAGCAGACAGGTGTCCAGCAGCTTGGCTTCCTCGTGGGTGAACTTCTGGTCCGGGCGGTAGGTGCTGAGGATATGCTCCGCCGTGCAGTGGCCCGGCTGGGGCAGGTGGAAGAACATGCTCTGCTTATCGTAGAAGCGGCGCTTCATCTGGTAGGCGTTCACCATCATGGTGGGCATGCCGCCGATGAGGGCGATGCTCTGGTGCAGCAGGTTCTCCAGGCTCAGGTCCTCGGGGTTCTCGTCGTAGGAGTACATGCCCAGGACACACCGCTGCATTTTGTTCATGATGTTGGGCGAGGGGGCGTTCATGGTGTCCATGAAGCCCTCCGGCAGGTCGCGGTGTTCGGCCAGAATGTCGTGGAAGTTCTCCAGCTGCTTTTTGGTGGGCAGGCTGCCGAACAGCAGAAGCCAGATGACCTCCTCAAACACAAAGCGGTCGTTGCGGTAGGCTTCCTCCACGATTTCGTTGATGTTGACGCCGCGGTAAATCAGACGGCCAGGAATCGGGATGATGTGCCCTTCCTGATCCTTTTTGTAGCCCACAACGTCACAGACGTTGGTCAGGCCTGCCAGAACACCGGTGCCATCCGGGTTGCGCAGGCCGCGCTTGACGCCCAGCCGCTCGCTGGTCTCGGGGTCGATGTAGTTGTTGGCCAGATACTCCTCACAGAGGGTTTTCATGGCCTCGTGCTCTTTGGTTCCCGAATTTGTATTCATCATGACGAATCCCCTTCCCTTCTCCATACGGCCGCAGAGAGCACCCGCGGCCGGTATCGTTTGTTTTGCCTCTCTGGTGTGCAAAGATCCCCTTTCCACTAAAATGCGATGGATGTGCTTATGATATCGCTTTTGTTAAATAAATTCAAGTCAAAACGGTCCAAACCCGGCCCGAAATACGAAATATTTTAAGAATATTCGGATTTTATTCACATTTCGTCGCTGGGGCGCGCACAGATCCAGGCGCGTTTCGGCCTTTCCCGCGAGGGTTCGGTGGTATCCTGTACCCCAGAAAGGAGGCTTGTTCCGGCTTGAAAAAAGCGATTATCCTATTATGGGCCCTGCTGCTGGCGCTGGGCACGGCGCTGCCCCTGGCCAGCTATCTGGTGATGGAGCAGCTGCTGGGGGCTTCCGCCCCCGGTCTGGCGGACAGCGGGGCGGCCCCGGCGCCCCAGTCCCAGGAGCCGGGAGGCCTGGCGGGTCTGGCCGGCGCCGGCACGGAGGGCGACAACACCACCGTCCTGCTGCAGGACGAAAACAGCGGCCAGACCCTCACCCTGTCCATGCGGGACTATCTCATCGGGGCGGTGGCGTCCGAAATGCCGGTCAGCTGGCCGGACGAGGCCCTCAAGGCCCAGGCGGTGGCCTGCCACAGTTACATTCTCTACTGCCGGGACCACTGCGATGATCCCGACGGCCCCTGGCTGGCGGTGGACCCGGCCCGGCGTCAGGGCTGCCTGACCGACACGGTGCTGCGGAGCTACTGGGGCACCGCCTACGAGGCCAACTACGCCCGGCTGTCCGCCCTCATCGACCAGGTGGTGGGGCAGGTGCTGTACTACGACGGGGCCCCGGCAGGAGCCAGCTACTTCGCCATCTCCAACGGCATGACCGAGGCCAGCGAAAACGTCTGGGACACTGCCCTTCCCTATCTGACCGCGGTGGACAGCAGCACCGACCTGACCGCCCAGGACTATGAGGTGACGGTGACCCTGTCGGCCGAGCAGGTCAGCGGGGCGCTGGGGTCGGCCCTGGGGATTTCCACCGACGGCATCGACCCGTCGGCCTGGTTCGGCACCCCCAGCTACACCCCCTCAGGCTATGTGGACAGCCTGCCGGTCTGCGGCCAGATGGTGAAGGGCACCGCTCTGCGGTCGGCGCTGGGGCTGCGGAGCGCCTGTTTCACCATCCAGGCCCAGGGGGATGCATTTTCCATCACCACCCGGGGCTACGGCCACGGGGTGGGCCTGAGCCAATGGGGCGCCAAGGCCCTGGCCAAGCAGGGCAAGAGCTGGATCGAGATTCTGGCCCACTACTTTCCCGGCACCACCCTTGATCCTTAAACTTAGGATTAAACTTAGGATTCCCCTTTTTCAGGAACAAAACGGCCCCGGCGTTTCAAGACAGCGCCGGGGCCATGTCTTATTTCAGGAAAAACTCAGAACAGAGAGCCAAAGAGTCCGAACAGATCTTCCAGGCCCATCAGGCTGCCGCTGGAACTGTCGGCGGCGGGCTGTGCGGCAGGCTCCTCCTGGAGCATGGAGCCGTCAGGGTCCTGAACGGACCAATAGGAACCGCTGCTGGCGGCGGCATCCGACACCGTGAAGCTGCTGGTGAAGCAGAGGCTTGCGCCGGTGGTGTCCTCGGCAATCACCAGATAGGTGTAATTGCCGGCGGGCAGGATGCCGAAGGGAATCTGGCTGTCCACTTCCCGCACCGACCAGCTGCTCTCGGCGCCGGTCAGGTTGGCGGAGGCACTCAGGACGGTGTTGCCGGCGGCGTCCTCCACCAGGACGGCCACCTCCGCCAGGGTGCTGCCTGCGGTGGCGGTGACAGTGCCGTTCAGGCTCAGGCCCGAACCGGCGTGGACATTGACGGGATATGTGACCCCCACCAGCTGCAGTTCCCCGGTCTGGGGCGCGGCTGCGGCGGCGTTCTGATCCTCGGCGATGTACCAGTAGCAGGAGGCATCTGCCAGGGAGACCATGGCCTCCGAGAGGGGCACCCGGCCGGCCGAGATATTGCCGGCGGGGTCGGAGCAATAAAACACCCCGTTGGTGTAGTCGGTCAGCAGAACCGCGTGGGGCTCGGTCCGGTCATACAGGACGATTCCCTCGGGGTGTGCGGCCAGCAGATTGATGAGGGTCTGGGTTTTGACGGTGTTGTCCGAGGGAAGGGTGGCGTAAAGCACCTTCATGGACTTGTATGTAAAGCTGTGGGCCAGGCCATTGGACCAGGCAGCCGGACGAACCGAGTTCTCGGTCACATCCACCCAGTCGGACAGGCCGTCCAGGTAGGCCCGGCGGCGCAGCATCATGGCCGCCGCCGTCAGGGTGCAGGTTCCGCTTTGGCTTTGTTTCATGTAAAAGCCCGCGTCTACGTTCAGGTCGGCTGCCCATGCACCCGGCATACAGGTGACCAGCAGCACGACGGTCAACATCAGCGCCGCAATCCGGCGGCGCCATCTGCACTGTGTTTCCAAGTTTGCCTCATCCCTTCCGGTGAACTTTCTGTGATTAGTTTAACGCAGCTGTTACCGATTTGTAAATAGTTTGAGGACAAACTTTCACCGGATTTTCTCATTTGTCGAACGGCGTCGTGCAATTTTTATGCATCTTGTCCAAAATATAGGTCTTTTTCTCCACGCTGTGAAAAAGAGGCGTACTTTTTACCGCCCGCGGCGGGCCCGCTCCTTCTCTTTCACCTGGCGGATATGGGCCTGTTTCTGGAACCAGGACACCTGGGTATAGGGCTCCAGACGCCGGTACAGGTCCTCCACCTCCCGCCAGGACAGGGGTTTGCCGCGGCCCAGCTTCCGCAGGACCCGGGGCAGCTCCTCCACCCGGCAGACGGCAGTGTCATCCCGGTCCCACCGGACATCCGCCAGGCGGCACCGGCCCGAAAACACAATCACCGACCACAGGGGCACCTCCGGCCCCACCAGGCGGGACAAGGCCCGCATATGCCCTGCATTCTGCCAGATGGGGTTGTACAGGCTGTGCTTTTCGGTCTTGACCCGGCCCAGCCAGCCCCGGCCCGCATACACGGCGGCGGTCCACTGGGGCCGGTCCTCGTCGCCGTAGATCCGGCCGGTGTAGTTTTTGCTCTCGATGACGTAAATCCCTTTCCGGGTCAGGTAGATCATATCCACCTCGGTGGTGGCGTTCTCCCCCGCCGGCAGGTACAGATTGCGCAGGCACAGGCCCTTGACCCGGAACCAGCCTTTTTCGGCCAGGCGGGCCGCCACCTGATTTTCTCCTCTCTCCCCTTTCTCCCGGGCAAGGTCCGGCCCCAGCAAAGCCCGGAGACAAGCAAACCATTTCATAGACGTTGGTGAATCCTTTCTGTGTGGAAAATAAAAAAATCCGGGCTGCATCTCCTGCGAGATACAGCCCGGATTCTGGTCCCCCGAGGGAGGACAAATCCGAACGTTCAATCTGGTCAAAGGTGATCTGCTCTGCCCCTTCCTTATAGTTGAAGGTCACAAGCAGGTAGTCATCATACACCACCACGCTGTTGACAAAACTGTCAATCAGCCTCCTCCGACCCTCCAGGGTGTTGAGATCCACTTTGCGGAACTGGAGGATATAGAACTGTATCTGCTCTCTGGTGAACTGAGGCTTCCTGATTTCTTCCTTCACGATGCTCAGCTCCAGCTTTTCTTTGGTTTCTTCCATCTCATCCAGCCGACGCTTGACAGATGCATTGATAGCGCCGGCCTGGATAGCGTTCAGCAGGTTGTCGATCGCCTTTTCGGTATCTGCCAGCTGTCGGCGCAGGGCGGGCAGCTCACTGCTCTCCTGCCCCTGGACGGCCAGTGCCTGATCAGTAAAATACTCCACAAAGGCATCGTCCATGATATTCCGCATCACGGAAGAAACCACAGCGCGCTCCAGAGGCTCCTTTCGCACGCTTTTGTGTTTGGCATTGCAAGTCTTTTTCCGTTTGCTGTTGACACAGCGGTAATAATGGTAGACCTGGCCTTTGCTGGAACTTGTCCCGCATTCCCCCACCATCATTGCCTTGCAGGAACCACAAAAGAGTTTGGTGGTCAGCAGGTAATCGTCCTCGGCCTTGTGACGGGCCGGGGCCTTTTTGTTTTTCTGCATCTTGCTCTGCACCCGCTCGAACAAATCCGTCGGGACCAGAGCCGGAATACCATCCGGCACCACGATATCGCGGTATTTGTATTCACCGATATACTTCCGGTTGTGAAGAATCCCAGAGATAAAATTCATATCTGCCGGTTTCCCACGCACCGTTGTAACCCCCAGCCCGTTCAGATGGTCCACGATCTCTTTCATGGTGGAACCCGTGTCGTACATCTTAAAGATATCCAGCACAACAGGAGCTGTGATCGGATCAGGCTGGTAATGTTTGTCCGCGTCAATCTGGAAACCAAAGGTAGGTGTACCGCCATTATACTTGCACTTGAGTGCATTTTCGGTATGCCCGCGGATCACCTTTTCGGACAGTTCCGCAGAATAATATTCTGCCATACCTTCCAGCATGGACTCCAGGATGATGCCCTCCGGCCCATCAGCAATGTTTTCCTTTGCCGACACCACCCGCACGCCATTCTTTTTCAGAGCTGCCTTGTAATGGGCGCTGTCATAGCGATTGCGGGCAAAGCGGTCCAGCTTCCACACCACAACCACATCAAACAGCCCTTTGGCGCTGTCCTTAATCATCCGCTGGAAATCAGGGCGGTGATCCGTCTTGGCAGAAAAGGCGCGGTCGATATATTCCTTGACTACCACCATTCCGTTCTTTTTGCAGTATTCCATGCACTCCCGGAGCTGGCCTTCAATGGACTCTTCCCGTTGGTTGTCGGAGGAGTAGCGGGCATAGATTACAGCATTCATTCTGTCACCTCCTTTTCCTCATCTGCCTTTTCTGCAAACATCTGTAAGACAGATTCTTTCATGCGGTTGTAATAAGGCGACTTGGGGTCAAAGCACATCTCCACGAACTGCTCCATTTCGGCGCCATTTTTCCACACCTTCGGCTGATAGTGGTACAGCTTCCCCTGGGGCGCATCGCACCGGGCAAAGATGTAATCCATCGAGACATCAAAGAAGTCCGCGTACCTTCGGAACACTTCCACCGTTGGGGTTGACTGCCCGTTTTCGTATCGGTTGAGGCTGGACTGGGTGATCCCTAAAAGCTCCGCCAACTTTGCCTGGGACAGGGACAGGCTCTCCCGCAGTGTACGCAGCCGTTTGCCGACTTCTTTCAACGCCATCGCCTCCTTCCACGCCCATTATACCATATATCGAATTATTTTCAACTCATCATGTGACTTGTAGAATAAAAATATCACGCAGTATCTTCATAGGACTATCGAAAAGCCCTTCGCTTGTAAAAATAAAAGTTCCGTACTCTTCTCATTTCTGAATTACCCCTATCAAACTATAAAAATACCTGGAACACGTCCATTCATTGCAGGAAGCCCTTTCATGAACGTATTCCAGGATTTTGATTCATTCTATAAAATTTTCTCCAAAAGCATCTCTTTGGAATCTCTCATTTGCCTGCTCAGAACAGGGTGATCTGCGGGTGGAATGTCCGCCGCTCCACCACAAGGCGCGGCCCGGTCAGGGTAAAGCTGCCCTCCAGGCGGATATCGGCGGCGGAGGAGCCGACCATCACTTCACGTCTGCCGGGCTGGATGGCAAGCTGCATATCCGCCCCATGATAGGCCAGCTGGTGGCTGTCCAGTACCACCTGCACGGTGCGTTCTTCTCCGGGCTGCAGCGTCAGCCGCACAAAGGCCCCCAGCTGGCGCATGGGCCGCACCAGCGTGCCCTGGCAGTCATGCCAGTAGAGCTGCGCCACTTCGTCGCCGGCTGCTGCGCCGGTGTTCTTTACCTGAAAGCGAATTTGAATGTTCCCGCCGCAGGGCGTCTCCGGCGTCACCTGCAGGCTGCTGTAGGCAAAGCTGGTATAGGACAACCCATGGCCAAAGGGATACAGGGGCTGGTTGCTGGGCCGGTCCAGGTATTCCGCCATGGCGGTTCTGCTTTCAAACAGGGGCTGCAAATCGTGGCGCAGCGGGATCTGGCCGGCATGGCGCAGCACCGTCACCGGCATTTTGCCGCCGGGATTCACCTTTCCCAGAAGGACGTTCACGATGGCCTGCCCACCCTGTTCCCCGGGCAGCCAGCCATACAGCACGGCGGCACTGTGGGCGTCCTCCTCTGTCAGCGCCAGGGGTCGCCCATCCACCAGGACGGTCACCACCGGTTTGCCGACTGCAAACAGTGCCCGAAGCAAAGCCCGCTGCGGCTCTTCCAGGCCAATGTTGGCGTTGTCCTTGTTTTCACCGCAGGTGGCATCTGCCGAGCGCATGCTCTCCCGGCCTCCCACAACGGCTACCACCACATCCGCCTGCCGGGCCGCCGCCACGGCTGCCTCGATGCCGCCCTCCAGCGGGCGCTTGATCTCACAACCGGGCGCATACAGGACATGGTCCTTTTCCACCGCCTCTTTCAGGGCCTGGCGCACCGTCTTGCAGCCGGGATAGAAACGGTCCATAAATTCCTCCTGGCCGTGGTAGACTTTATAACTGTCCTGCCGGGCAAAGTTCTCTTTGACAATGGCCAGAATCTGCTCTTCCTGGGCGGGTGTGGGCGCATCCTCCCAGACAATGCCCTTTTCCCGCAGTTCCTCCCGGCGCTGGGTGGTATAGATGGACAGCATCATCCGGCGGAACTGGTCAAACTCACTGCGGTTGAAATCCAGGCTGGTGGCGTTTACCGTTCCCACGCTGGAATAGCCCCCAAAAAAGACCACCTTCGCATCCGCAGAAGGCCCTACCAGCGCAATCCTGCATCCGTCGGACAGGGGCAGAATCCCATCGTTTTTGGCCAGGACCATGCTTTTCTCAGCGCTGGTTCGGGACAGCTGCTGCACCGCCGGGTCGGCGGTGAGGGCTGCAAAGTCCCCCTGGGGGGCGCTGTTCTCAAACAGGCCCAGGGTAAATTTGAGGGTCAGCACCCGGCGCACCGCCTGGTCCACTGCCGATTCTTTCACCAGCCCTTCCTCCACAGCCTGAACCAGGTGGGAGAAGCAGGTCCCGCTGGGCTGATCCACATCCATGCCGGCCTGCAGAGCCTGGACTGCGGCGTCCATTTCCGACACAGCCGTCCCAAACCAGTTGCAGGTGCGCTCGATACTGCCGTAGTCCGAGACCACCGGTCCGGCAAAGCCCAGCTTGTCCCGCAGGATTTCGGTGAGCAGATGATAGGAGGTGACCACAGGCTCCCCGTTCAGGGTGCCGTAGCAATTCATGACCGCCATCACGCCGCCTTCCTGGATGGCGGCTTCAAAGGGCAGGCAGTATTCATCCAGCAGGGTGCGCTCGGAGCAATCCGCCTGGCCGCCGTTTCGTCCGCCCAGCGCGTTGCCGTAAGCCAGGAAGTGCTTGGCCGTGGCCATGACTTCCTGCCGGCCCTGCAGACCCTGGATGAAAGCAGTGGCCATCCGGGCTGTCAGCAGCGGCGCTTCGCCGTAGGTTTCCCCCACCCGGCCCCAGCGGGGGTCGCGCCCCAAATCCAGCAGCGGGGAATGGGCCCCATAGATACCGTAGCTTTTGAGCTGTGCCCGCACAGCGCTGCCGATGTCCCGGGCCAGATCGGGCTGCCAGGTGGCTGCCATCCCCAGGGACTGGGGAAAAGTTGTGGCCCCGGGGATCTGCGCCCCTGCAATGGCCTCACTGTGGGCCAGAACCGGGATGCCCCAGCGGGTGTGTTCCCGCAGATAGGCCTGGACCTGCTGCAAGGTATCCACATCCTGCTGCTGGTCGCCGCTGAGGGCGGAATTCAGATAGCTGACGGTGCCCATCCCGTAGCGGAGCAGCTTGTCCAGCGCGGCGTCATCCAGCGGATGGGGCAGGGTGCAGCAGCACAGCTGTGCCACCTTCTCCCGAAGATTCATCCGGGCGATCAGGTCTTCCGCTCTTTGGGGGACGGTCAGGTTGGGGTTGCGATAATCCATGGTTCTTTCCTCCTTACCATTTTTGTATTCTTTTCAGCAAAAGGATACCATAGGGCGCGCCGACCGATAAATCTACAAGTTTTTTGCATAGAACGCCGGTACCCTGCCACAAAAAAGGAATAGCCAGCCAAAAAAATGCAGGGTTCAAAAACCGCCCCCGCCGCCAAATCCAACGAAGTGCAGATGGAAAGCCCCCCGCCGCAGGACTATACTGGTGGCAGCAACGCAAGACCCCCATCTTGCAGAGGAGAACGACAATCAAAGCGGGAGGAAAACAAGATGACTCTACCAAAAATGCTGCACAAAAAAGACCAGCCGGCCGCTGCGCTGGCCATGCCGCAAAAACCATTCCGGGAACGGCTGGTGAACGACCTGAAGTCCAACTGGATTCTTTACCTGATGGCCCTGCCGGCCCTGATCTACTTTGTGGTGTACTGCTACGCCCCCATGGCCGGCCTGTACATTGCCTTTTCGGACTACAAAATCACCGGGAGCCTCTTCTCAGGAAAATTTGTCGGCCTTGAATATTTCATTGACTTTTTCAACAGCTACTACTTTGGCCGACTGATCCGCAACACCCTGGTTCTGAGCCTGGAGACCCTGATCTTCGGCTTCCCCATTCCCATCATCTTCGCTCTTGTCCTCAATGAGGTCCGCAGCCGCGGCTTCAAAAAGCTGGCCCAGACCGTCACCTACATGCCCCACTTCATCAGCATTGTGGTCATCTGCGGCCTCGTGGTGGACTTTGTCAGCCTGGACGGCCTGTTCAACACCATCATCCAGGCCTTTGGCGGGGAACCCATCGCCTTCCTGTCCGACCCGGCCTGGTTCCGGCCCATCTATGTGGCCTCCGAAATCTGGCAGAATTTCGGCTGGGACAGCGTGGTCTTCCTGGCAGCCCTTTCTTCCATCGACCTCCAGCAGTTTGAGGCCGCCAAACTGGACGGCGCTTCCCGCTGGCAAACCATCTGGCACATCTCTCTGCCCAGCATCCTGCCCACCATCGTCACCATCCTTCTGATGCGGCTGGGCCATGTGATGAGCATCGGCTTTGAAAAGGTCTTCAACCTCTACAGCCCTGCCACCTATGAGACCGCCGATATCATTGCAACCTTTGTCTACCGCCAGGGCGTGCTGGGTGCCAACTACAGTTCGGCAGCTGCCATCGGCCTGTTCAACAGCGTCATCAATCTGATCATCGTTTTTATCATGAACAAGGTCAGCCGCAAACTGGCCGAAACCAGCCTGTGGTAAACCATCTGCAAAAAGGAGGAAGTCCTATATGGCCCGCACCAAGAACAAAATCAAATCCACCACCGAAGACCGCGTTTTTGACGGCGTGTCCTTTGTGGTCATTGCAATTCTGATTTTCGTCTGCTTTTATCCCATCTGGTATGTCTTCTGTGCCTCGTTCACCAACCCCACCATCGTGGCGGGGTCAGGCGGCATCCTGCTGTTCCCCCAGGACATCACCCTGGACGCCTACAAGCGGGTGTTCGCCGACGCTGAAATTTGGCGCGGTTTGCTGAACACCATTTTCTATACCGTCGTGGGCACCGCACTCAATGTGATCCTCACAGCCATGCTGGCCTACACCCTGTCCCGCAAAAACCTGCTGTTCAAAAAGCCGCTCACCGTCTTTGTCACCTTTACCATGTTCTTCAACGGCGGCATGATCCCCACCTATCTGGTGATCCGGGACCTGGGCCTGCTGGACAGCCGCGTTGCCGTCCTGCTGCCCGGCCTGGTATCGGTGTTCAACTTCATCAACATGCGCACCCACTTTGAATCCCTGCCGGCCGAGCTGGAAGAATCCGCCAAGCTGGATGGCGCCAACCACTGGACCATCTTCACCCGGGTGATCCTGCCCATCAGCGGCGCAACCATGGCCGTGATGGTCCTGTTCTACGGCGTGGCCCACTGGAACAGCTGGTTCCGCGAGATGCTGTATCTGCCCAACAGCCGCGATCTGTGGCCCCTGGCCCTGATCACCCGTGAAATCATCCTTTCCAGCTCCAACGCCGCCATGTCGGACGGCGCCGTCATGACCCAGGAAATGGCCGACGCCATCAAGTATGCCACCATCATCGTCACCACCCTGCCGATCCTGTGCCTGTATCCCTTCCTGCAAAAGTATTTTGCCAAGGGTGTGACCGTCGGCGCCGTCAAGGGTTGACCCCGCTCCGATCCCTGTGAATCAAAGCCGCCGCAGGCAACTGCGGCGGCTTTTCGCGCCCCTGGATCTTTGACGAATGCCGCAAGATCTGGTATATTATAATAAACTGTGACGAAGGAGAGATGGTGCGTGCAAATGACCCGGCGTTTTGCTTTGCGGCAGATTCTGGCCCGGAAACAGTCTTTTTATAAGCTGCTGGCCTCGTTTTTTGTGATGCTTATCCTGCCATTGGTCCTTGTGCTGGCCAACTATTTTTATGCCCGCGGCCTGCTGCAGCAAGAGAATATCAACTATCAGAACGCCGTGCTCACCCAGGCACAGATGTCGATGGATGAGCGTTTGCAGACCATCCAGCTCTATGCCATTGACCTGAGCAATGATACAGTCCTCAATGCCACCCTGAGCCAGCGGCAGGCCGATGACAGCCAGGGCAACTTCGAGTTATGGGAGCTGTCCCGGCATCTCCAGAGCTACAGCGCCACAGCCGGCAGCTTTTGCGATACCACCATCTACTCCCGGCTGTACGACTGCATGGTCAGCGGCAGTTACGTTGACTACCGCGTATCCGAAGGAAGCCTTCGGATGCCGTCGGAGGAAATGAACCGCAGCCTGCTGGAGCTGCTGCAAAACGAGCGGTCCTACTGCCAGTTCTATCTGCTGGGGGACAGCCAGGGTCACAGCCAGCTGGTGATGCTTCATTCCGTTCCCCTGTGGAGCTCCGGCGCTGCCTCCTATGGAACCATCTGCCTGCGGATTGACGGCGATGGTTTGTTCTCCACCATCCGGGATATGGAGGAACTTCAATCCGGCCTTGTCTGTCTGCTGGACCCCAGCGGCACGCCGGCCGTCTGGGCGGGCAGCGAGGCCATGCTGGATTTTGTGCCCCAGGTCAGCGGCCAGCCCATTCAGGACTGGCACGGGGCCAGCTACACCGTCTCCCGGGCGGATTCCAATCTAAAAGGCTGGTCCTATCTGTCCATCCAACCGGTCCACCGGATGCAGAGCGAGCTGCGGGTTGCCCGCAACCTGAGCCTGCTGGCCCTGGCCCTGGTACTGGTGGTGGGCGCCTGCATCGTCTATTACCTCACCTGGCGCAACTACCGCCCGGTGGAGCATCTTTTGGCCGAGCTGCGCCGCCGCTCTGTGATTCTGGAGAGCCCCGAAGGGACCGGCTTCAACGAATTCCGGCTGATTGAAAAGTCGGTGGCAGATATGCAGCACTCGATGAAAGAGGTGCAGGAAGCCCTGCGGCAGGAAATCCCCCGCATTCAGGAGAGCATTCTGCTCCAGCTGCTCAAAAATGACGTGAGCAACTATGAAACCTACCGGAAACTGCTTGAGGAGGTGGGCATCCTCTTCCCCTACCAGCAGTTCCGGGTGGTGCTGGCCCGGCAGGTGCCCAGCGAATCCCATGAGCTGTCCGAGCAGGCTCTCACCAATATTGTGCTGCGGGACCAGCTGTCCCAGCTTGTGCCCGGCGGCATCACCTACACCGCCGTGACCCTGGACAATGACAGCATCGTGTGGATTCTAAACGGCAGCGGAGCCCGCTTCGACCAGGACACCCAGGACATCCTGGGCCGGCTGCAGGATACCATGCGGGAGCAATACGGCCAGCTGCTGTGGCTCTATGTCAGCTGGATCGACCAGGGCCTGGAGTCGGTACCCCAGGGATATTATGCCGTGACCCAGACCCAGGCCCAGCAGCCCGGCGGCGGCATCCGGTACTTGCAAAAGGAAAAGGACGTCTGGCCCATGGATCGCAGCTTGAACAGCATTGCGGCTCAGCTGCAGAACTTCATTGCCACCGGCGACGCCGCCCAGGCTTCCGCGCTGCTGCACGAGAACCTGGACGCCAACCTGCGGCGCCGCACGGTGGAGCTGTACCAGGCCCAGGGCTACTGCATTGGCATGCTCAACATCATCCTGGAAGCCTACCGTGTGGAGGACCCCGCTGTGCTGCGGGTGGAGGGTGCCCCGCCCTTACAGCAGATCTTCCAGCGCAGGAACATCAACGAGCTGGAAGAACTCCTCCAAACCCTCATCTGCCAGCTGTGCCACTATGTGGAGGAGAACCGCACCAGCCCCGCTTCCCAGCTCATCCAGAAAATTCAGGCCTATATGCAGGAAAATTACGGGGATGTGGATCTCACCCTGACCCGTGTGGCCGACCAGTTCAACCTGACGCCCAATTACCTTTCCATCTTTTTCAAGGAAAATGCCCATGATACCTTCCTGAACTACCTGACACGGCTGCGGCTGGAAGAGGCCAAACGCCTGATGCGGGACACCCGCCTTTCCATCACTGAAATTTCCGAGCGCGTGGGCTATGCCAGCGCCAACAGCTTCACCCGCGCGTTCAAAAAAATCGAGCATGTCACCCCCACCCAGTACCGGGAAAGCAGCGTTCATTCGTAATATTTACGCCCGTCGCACAAAATTGTGTGACGGGCGTAATTTTTGCATAGGCCCTTTTTCGGCGCAAAACACAAAACCGCGGTGCTTTCCAACATAATGCAGATATACAAGCTCCGGCGGGTCGTGTATCATAATGACCAGAAAGAGCGCAACGCTCAACCCCACGAATTCCAGCACGAAGAAGGAGGATTTCCCTATGAAACGCATCTCCCGCCGCAACTTTATGAAAATCGTCGGTGCAGGCGCCGCCGCTCTCGGCCTGGCTGCCTGCGGCGGCAGCGAGTCGGAAAGCGCCGCATCCACCGCTGCATCCCAGTTTACGGGTGAAGCCGTCACCGCCACCTATCCCCTGGCCAACGGGGACAAGACCCTGAACATTTATATCCGCAATGCCACCTCCGGCGTGGTGCAGAACTATCATGACATCAAAGCCTTCCAGGTCGCAGAAGAAAAGCTGGGCGTCAACCTGACCTTTACCCATCCCGCCGTGGGCAGCGAGTCCGACCAGTTCAACCTGATGATCGCCTCCGGCGAGTACCCTGATATCATCATCTGGTCCTACAGCACCAGCCCCATGGGCGTTGATGAACTGATCGACGAAGGCGTCCTGATGGATATGGACAGCTGCATCCGCCAGTACGCCCCCAACTATCTGGCGGCGGTGGACACCCCTGCCCACGAAAAGGAAGTCCTCTCCAACAGCGGCACTTACCAGGGCATCTACTGCTTTACCCTGGGCGTGCCTGTCTCCTCCGGCCCCTCCATCCGCGCCGACCTGCTGGAAAAGTACGGCCTGGATGTCCCCGTCACGGTGGACGACTGGGAGAACGTCATGACCACCATCCGGGACAACGAGCCCGGCGTCACCTATCCCTTCACCACCTACCGCAACTACATTGGCAACGCCAACCTCAACCTGCTTCTGCCCGCCTATAAGACCAGCACCGAGTTCTGCTCTGACGGCAACGGCGGCGTGGTGTTCGGTCCCTCTACCGACAACTACCGCCAGTTTGTCACCAAGCTGAACGATTGGTACAACAAGGGCCTGCTGGACCCCGAGTTCATGTCCAACGACAGCGCCGCCAACAACGCCAAGCTGGTCAACGGCAGCAGCATTGCTTCCGTCCTCTCCCTCAACAGCGGCATTGGCAACGTAACCACCACCGCACGGGCCAATAACCCCGACTTTGAACTGGTGGGCGTGGCCTGGCCGGTGCTGAACGAGGGGGACACCCCCTGCTTCCACCTGGACGGCGGCGTTGCCCAGGTGGGCGTCCAGGCTGTGGTGACCTCCTCCTGTGCCGACCCCGCTCTGGCCACCCAGGTGCTGGATTACTTCTTCTCGGAAGAGGGCAACAACCTGCTGTGCTGGGGCATCGAAGGGGAAAGCTACACCGTCAATGCAGACGGCAGCAAGACCTTCACCGATGCCGTCATGAACAACCCCGAGGGCAAAACCCCCTCTGAGGCTGTCCTGGCCTACGCCCTGCCCTCCTACGGCTTCGTCAACCCCATGGACGAGGACGCCTATATGCAGATCACCCTCACCATGCCCGAGCAGGTGGAAGCCCGCACCCTGTGGCACAGCCTGGACCAGGGCGTCTGCCTGCCCCAGCTGACCATCGCGCCCGAACACCAGAACGACTACAACATGATTATGAACGAGGTGGACACCTACGTGCAGGAAATGCTGATCCGTTTTGTCACCGGCCAGTCCAACATCGACGAGAGCTGGGACACCTATGTCAACACCCTGAACGGCATGGGCCTGGATGTAGCCACCCAGTATGTGACCGACGCTTACAACGCTTTCCAGCAGCGCTGATTTCTTTTACATTCCGGCAGTGTCTGCAGGTTTTCCTGCAGGCACTTATTTTTACAGACCCAAGGAGGTTTTTATGCGCACTGTTACTCTGCTGCGGGAGGGCTGGCAATTCAGCAGCTGCTCCTGGGACGGCACTCCCCAGACCCTTCCCACCGGCCAGGACTGGGTGGATGTCACCCTGCCCCATGTGTGGAACGGGGACGATCCCAAACAGGAAGGGCCCAGGCTCTACCGCTGCACCCTGACCCTGGCGGATGCCGCCCGGCCTGCGTTTGTGGATTTCGGCGCGGTGGCCGGCATCTGCCACGCCTGGCTGAACGGCTGCTATCTCGGCTGCCACAAGGGCGGCTATGCCCGTTTCCGCTTTGCCCTCACCGGTGCCCGGGCGGGCAGCAACGAGCTGTTGGTTTTGGCCGACAACACCCATCGGGACTACATTCCCCTGGGCGGTGACTTCAACAATTACGGCGGCATCTACCGCCCTGTCCACCTGATCCAGACCGGGGCCACCCACTTTGACCTTCTCTATTACGGCACTTCCGGCCTGACGGTGGAGCCCGGCCCCGACGGGAAGGTACAGGTCAGCGCCCGCATTGCGGGCCCGACGGAGGGCGTCCAGATCCAGTATGAGGTACTGGACCAGGGAGAGGCCTGTGCCTGCGTGACCTGCCCCGCCTCGGCCTCCCAGGCCTGCCTCCAGGTCTCCCGGCCCCACAGCTGGGACGGGCGCAAAGACCCCTATCTCTACGCCTGCCGGGCCCGCCTCCTGCGGGACGGCGTCTGTCTGGATGAGGCAAGCCTGTCCTTCGGGTTCCGCTCCATCGAACTCTCCCCGGAACAGGGCTTTTTCCTCAACGGCCAGCACCTGAAGCTGCGGGGCGCCGCCAAACATCAGGACTGGGAGGGCTGCCGCTGCGCGGTTTCAGAGGCACAGCAGCGGCAGGACATCCAGCTGTTCTGCGGGATGGGGGCCAACGCGGTGCGCCTGTCCCACTACCAGCACCCCGACCTGACCTATGACCTGTGCGATCAGGCAGGCCTTGTGGTCTGGGCCGAGATCCCGCTGCTGGCCCTGCCGGATGGCAACGAGGCCGTCTTTGAAAACGCCAAACAGCAGCTCACCGAGCTGATTTTGCAGCTCAATCACCACCCGTCCATCTGCTTCTGGGGGGTAGAGAACGAGATTTCGATGGCGGGCGAGAGCCTGGAAATGTACCGCAAGATCGGCCAGCTGCACCAGCTGGCCAAGGAGCTGGACCCCACCCGCTTCACCACCCTGGCCAACATCAACGCCGTCAAGCTGAACAGCCAGCTCAACCATCTGACCGACGCCGTGGGCTATAACATCTACTTCGGCTGGTACTACGGTGAAGCCACCGACTACGGCCCCTTCTTTGACCGCTTCCACAAAAAAAATCCCGACATGCCCCTCTGCCTGTCCGAGTACGGCGCAGACAGCCTGATTACCCTCCACCGGGATGACCCCAGGCCCGGCGACTGCTCCGAGGAATTCCAGTGCCGCTGGCACGAAACAGCCTATCCCCAGATCGAGGCCCGGGACTTTGTGTGGGGCAGCTTTGTATGGAATATGTTTGACTTCGGCAGCGCCAACCGGGCGATGGCCACCTCCAAAGGGCGCAACTGCAAAGGCCTTGTCACCTATGACCGCTCGGTCTGCAAGGATGCCTATTATTTCTACAAAGCCTGCTGGAGCGAGGAGCCCTTTGTCTATCTGACCGGCCGGCGTTATGCCCGCCGCTGCGGCGAGACCACCACCGTCAAGGTGTACTCCAACGCGCCCTCCGTCACCCTCATCGTCAACGGGCAGGTCTTCGGCTCTCAGGAAGGAAAGCGGGTCTTTGTCTTTGACCAGGTGCCTCTGGCCGAAGGAGACAACCGGATTGCCGCTTCGGCGGGCAGTCTCACCGATGCCATTACTCTGACCCGTGTGGCACAGCCGGAACAAAGTTACATCTATGACGATCCCAACCCCGGCTTCAATGTGAAAAACTGGTTCACCCTCCAGGAGAGCAAGGAGGATCTGTTCCCCGCCGATCACTACTCCATCATGGACGAGATGGGCGATCTGATGAAGAGCCCTGAGGCCTGGGCCCTGCTGGAGCAGGAAGTCCCCCGCATTACATCCGACCCTCTAACCCGGATTTTGACCTACGTCACCCTCCTGCGCAAGATCAACACCAAGAGCAGCCAGTATTCCGAGGACTTCGTCAAGGAGCTGAACCGCAAGCTCAACGCCATCCCCAAGCCCCAGGAGCTGATCTCCAGGGACGAAGACTGAAAAGGAGCGATTTTCCATGATACAACAGCATGTTTGCTCCACCCCCTGCGGCGACATCCAGGGCGTAGCGGCTGCCGCCCCCGGCGTCACCGCTTTCAAGGGCATCCGCTATGCCGAGGCCGGCCGCTGGGAATACCCCAAGCAGGTCACCCACTGGGAGGGCGTCTACGATGCCTCCCGCTTCGGCCCCAACGCCATGCAGGATGCCGCCTTCACCCCTGAAGACCAAAACGGCCGCTCCCCCTTCTACTACCACGAGTTTCGGGAAGGGCTGGACTACAGCTACAGCGAGAACTGCCAGTATCTGAATATCTGGGCCCCCGACAACGCCGAAAAGGCCCCGGTGATCGTCTACATCCACGGCGGCGCCTTCCTCAGCGGTTCCGGCTGGGACAAGGCCTTTGACGAACCGGCCTGGCCCCGGAAGGGGGTCATCGGCGTCACCCTCAACTACCGGCTGGGTCTGTTCGGCTACGCCTGCCTGCCCGAGCTGGCCGCCGAGGCCGGCCACACTGGCAACTACGGTCTGTATGACCAGCTGTGTGCATTACAGTGGGTACACGACAACATTGCCGCTTTCGGCGGCGACCCTGACAACATCACGGTGATGGGCCAGAGCGCCGGCGCCCACAGCGTCCAGATGCTGTGCAGTACCAGGGCCGCCCAGGGCCTGATCGCCAAAGCCGTCATGTCCAGCGGCGCCGGGGATGATTCGGTGCTCTTTGCCGGGGACTGGGTGATGGAACACAAATACCCCTTCTGGACCGCCTGGAAGGAGGCCACCGAGGCCTCCACCCTGGCCCAGCTGCGGGCTCTGCCGCCCCAGGCCTTGCTGGGTGCCATGGGCAAGCAGTTTGCCACCCAGGGCTTCGGTACCGTGATGGCCAACATGGGCCCGGTGTGGGACACCGCCCTGTTCCCCGGCGAAGGCTTCACCCTGCCCATCCCCTATCTGGCCGGCGGCAACACCCAGGACATGAAGCCTGAGATGACCGCCGACGCCCTTCGGTGGTGTCAGAAACAGCCGGCGGACAGCTACGCCTGGTGCTTCGCCCGGCAGCTGCCCGGCGACGACAAGGGCGCCTGGCACAGCGCCGATCTGTGGTACTGGTTCGGCACCCTGACCAACAGCTGGCGGCCTTTCAACGATGGGGACCGGGCCCTGTCCAGCGCCATGGTATCCTACCTGACCCATTTTGCCGCCTCCGGCAATCCCAACGGCGCCGGGTTGCCGGTGTGGGAAACCGCCCGGCACAGCGGCCAGGTACTGCGGCTGGATGTCCCCGCCCCTGCCATGGCCGGCCTGGGCAAAGAAGCGAAAGCCAACGTTTTTGGATGGTAATGATGACGGAAAGGAGCGCACCCTTATGGTTGACCTGAAAGCCAAACCCTTTTATCTGACCGATGCACAAATCCAGTGGGTGGAAGATACCATTGCCGGCATGACCCTGGAGGAAAAACTGGGCCAGCTGTTTGTGATTTTGCAGGCACAGCCTGGCTTTGGGGAAAAGCAGGTGGAAGGCCTGCTGAACCAGTCCCACATGGGCGGCCTGCGCTGGCAGAACGGCGGCAACAAAGAGCAGATTTACAATCAGCTGACCACCTTCCAGAAGCACAGCAAAATCCCCCTTCTGATCGCAGCCAACTGTGACGACGGCGGCAACGGCGCCGCCCCCGAGGGTACCTTTGTGGCCACCGCCGTGGAGTGCGGCGCCGGCCAGGGCACCGAAAACGCCTATCATGTGGGCCTGGTGGCCGGCCGTGAGGCCAGCGCCCTGGGGGCAAACTGGATGTTCAACCCGGTGTGCGATGTTTACATGAACTGGCGGAACACCATCGTCAACACCCGGTCCTTCGGCTCCGACCCCGACCAGGTCATCGCCAACGCCAAAGCCTACATCCAGGGCATCAAGGACGCCAACCCCAACATGGCCTGCGCCGCCAAACATTTCCCCGGCGACGGCGTAGAAGAGCTGGACCAGCACCTGGCCATGGGGGTCAATAACCTGAGCGTGGAGGACTGGGAGGCCACCTTTGGCAAGGTCTACCGGGCTCTCATCGAGGACGGCCTGGAATCGGTCATGGTGGGCCACATCGCCCTGCCTGAAATGAGCCGGAAGCTCTGCCCCGGCATCCAGGACAAGGACATCAAGCCCGCCACCATGGCCCCCGAACTGATCACCGGCCTGCTGCGGGGGGAACTGGGCTTCAACGGCGTGGTGATCACCGACGCCACCCACATGGTGGGCATGACCGCCACCGCCAAGCGGAAGGATGCCATCCCCGGCGCCATCATCGCCGGCTGCGACATGATCCTGTTTGCCAACGACATCGACGAGGACATCGCCTACCTGAAAGCCGCCTATGACAAGGGCGACCTCACCGAGGAGCGGCTGTCCGATGCATTGCATCGGATTCTGGGCCTGAAAGCCCACCTGCACCTCTATGAGGAGGCTGTCCGCATCCCGGACAAGGCCGGCCTGGACTGCATCGGCTGCGCCGAGCACCAGGCCTACAGCGACCAGGCCGCCGACAGCTGCATCACCTTGGTGAAGGATACCCGCGGCACCCTGCCGGTGAACCCCGCCGAGAAAAAGCGGGTGTTCCTGGTGTACGTGGGCTCCACCCCCACCTCCAAGGGCTACAAGGGCGACCCCGTGAAACAGGTGGTGAAGGAGGAACTGGAAAAGGCCGGCTTTGAGGTGGACCTGTGCCCCAACTTCCACGCCCTGGAAGTAGAAAACGGCGTCTCCCCCATGAACTTTGTCAAGATGCTGGGCCATTCCAGCCGGGAGGAATTTATTAAGACTCACGACTGGGCCCTGATTGTGGTCAACGTCAAGGGCTATGCCCAGGAAAACGATGTCCGGGTTCGGTGGAGCTGCAACCACAGTCTGGAACTGCCGTGGTATAATGAAGAAATCCCCACTGTGGCCATCAGCCTCAACTATACCAACCATCTGATTGACCTGCCCCAGATTCACACCTTCATCAATGCCTACGGCTCCAAGCGCAACCACATCCGGGCCGCCATCGAGAAGATCACCGGCCAGAGCGAATTCCGCGGCACCGCCGAGGACAACGTGTTCTGTGACCGCTGGGACACCCGCCTGTAAGGAGGAACCGCTGTGACCCTGCAAGCATTTGCCAAACAAAAAGATTACCTGATCTGCGTGGACTCGGACGGCTGCGCCATGGATACCATGGACATCAAGCATTTCCGCTGCTTCGGGCCCTGCATGGTGGAGGAATGGGGGCTGGAAGAATGGGCTACACCCATTCTGAACCGCTGGAACGCCATTAACCTCTATTCCGGCACCCGTGGCATCAACCGGTTCAAGGGTCTGGCCATGGCCCTGACCGAGATCGACAAGGTCTACCGTCCCATTGAAGGGGTGGCCGAGCTGGCCGCCTGGGCCGAGCATGCCCCTGAGATGTCCAACCAGGCCATCGCCGAGGCCGCCAAAACCGCCAAGGGGCCCTGCCTGGCCAAGGCCCTCTCCTGGTCCAAAAAGGTCAATGCCGCCATCGACGCCCTGCCCGAGAGCGATAAGAAGCCTTTCCCCGGGGTGGCCGAAGCCTTGGCTGCCGCCCATCAAGCGGCGGACGTGGCTATTGTGTCCAGCGCCAACCGGGAAGCTGTGGAAGAAGAATGGACCCGCTGCGGCCTGCTGCCCTCGGTGGACGTGCTCTGCTGCCAGGACAGCGGCTCCAAGGCCGCCTGCATTGCCCAGCTGAAAGCCAAGGGCTATGACCCCGCCCACATCCTGATGGTGGGGGACGCCCCCGGCGACCAGGCCGCCGCCCAGAAAAACGGGGTTCTGTTCTACCCCATCCTGGCCCGCCACGAGGCGGACAGCTGGGCCGAGTTCACCGCCAAAGCCCTGCCCGCCCTGCTGAGCGGCGGTTATGGCCCCTACGGCGAGGAAATGGCCAGGCGTTTTGAGAAGAACCTGCTGTAATCTTCTCCTTTTCTCACCCATGGCCGGCAGGCTGCACCGCCCGCCGGCGGAGACCGGCTCCTTCTGACATTTTCTCAACTCTTTTTATCCTTTTTTCTTCTCTTTCTGACTGAGGACACATCCCCATTCTGTTCTCAAAACAGAGAAACCCGGACTCCCCTTTCCTGCCTTGGGTGAGTCCGGGTTTTTTATTTGGTTTCACTTCTGCAACAACACCGCACTTTTGAGCATGAATGGGAATGGGTGGAGATATGGGCAATCTGGATTTCGTGCCCGCACAGAATAGCACCGGAAAAATACATTGACCGGTGCTGAGGGCTTTGTGTATTCGATGCTTGATCTGGAATACGAAAAGGCCAGGGTGATTTCAAAGAGGGGTGTCCCCTCTTTGACTCTGGGTTTCCAATAGGGGCGAGCAGCAGCCCTGTTGGCACACGACTTTGGAACCAAAGTCTAGTGTGTTATACCTTTGTGCAGCAGATGGCAGCTGCGTAGGGCGGTTCCGCCCTGCTTTCCTGGCGCACAAGGAGCCCTTGAGGGGCAGCATAAGCGACAAAGAAAGGCTGACAGTTTGTGCCTAAAAGCACAGGCTGCCAGCCTTTTGCTGTCTGCGGAACAAAGGTATATAAAGCCCCGCCGCAGCAGGCTCTCTCGTGCCAAGTACTCACCTATTACTTTCTTGGGTGCTTTCCTCTCTGATTGGTCCCGCTTTTTAGGAGGCTCGATTTTCGGCTGATTTGAATCAGCCACTGCTTTTCGGTGTCGGTTAGCTTATTGTAAGGCAGGCGAATTTGCTTACAGAAAATCATAATCCATTTCTGGAAATCGCTGCCTTCTGTCCCGGAAATGGTTTCAATGTACTCTTTGAGCGAGGCGGCATCATCCGCAGCAGCACTCCCCTGGTCTCCACTGTGTGCCTGTTTCAGATCCTTTAGGATGCGCTCCACATCGTCGCTGACCACACGGGCAAAGTATTCATCCTCGTCAATTTGGGCGGCCTTTAAAGTCAATAGGGTGTTGTCCTCTTTGGGATGGTACTTCTCCAGAATGGCAGTTCGGGCGGATTCCAGCAAGCTGTTCAGATTGCGGATCTGCATGGACACTACGCCATCCACGTAGATCTCCATATCGGCCATCAGCCGGGCAAATTCAGGGTGGCCAATCAGCTCCGACAGGAGCCGGTTGTTAATCTTTCCACTGCTCAGTACATCCACTGCGTCATCACTCAGGTGCAGGTCTGCAAGACTTGTCCCTGAGTGTTTTTTGTTTTCGGTCAATCCCAGCAGATAATCCAAGCCTACGCCGTAGAGCGCCGCCAGCTTCTCCAATGCCCCCAGGTTGATATCCGGCTTTTTGTCGTTTTCGTAGTTGCTGAGGGTGGACTTTACAAGCCCCGTCTGCTCGGATACCTGTTCCAGAGTCAGGTTATGCTCCCGCCTCAGATCGGTGAGTCGTTCTCCCGTGGTCAGTTTCGTCTGCATTGCTTCACCTCCATTGTTTTTTATTTTACCATATTCGACCTGTCGAACGGGGTCGAAAGAACGAATTCCCCGATGTTTCGAACACATATCCGTCTTGTCTATAATCGTGGAAAACGGCTATCAGAGCGCCTTTATTTTAATTTATGGAAAAATCAGGAAATCAGAATTTTCCTGCTATAATAGCCTTCACAGATAAGTGAATGACCGTCCTTACCGCCAAAACCGCGACGACCTCCACCCGGAGCGAGCGCCCGAAAGGGATGGCACAGCGCCCTCAGAAATGAGCGGTTGCCTGTCAGAAGCGATGAGGGAGACCGGCAGAGATTGATGAAAAGGAGGTATCTAACGAAACGTTACGCACCTGACAGGACCGGCACAACCCCATCCAGACACAAAAGGAGGTGTACCCCGAATCAGGGTACACCTTCTCTTTTCCGATGCCACAGGCCGCCGCGTATGCGGCTATCTGGGAATCGAAGTCCTAGTCCAGCCGAAGCCCACTCTCCCATCCTGAGGCCGGTAATTCTGTATAGGGGAAAACTTGGCCTTTTCGCTATGTACGTATGTACAAGGTCAGTACAAACCTATTTGGTGAAAGGCTCCAGAGGGTGTAACCGTTTGTTACTCCCTTGAATTGGTTGTGACCAATTTGGTCACAACCAATTGAAAAATCACCCCCACTGTTCCGGATTAGATGGAAGTCGTGAAGCACAACATTCTTACCCTGCCAGAAAGGGGACGGCGAATCACCGACCCCATCATTTTACAGAGGATTTCCTTTATGTGGGAGAATGGGAGAACTTGCCCTTTTTGCTGTGTACCTATGTACGAGATTCGTACAATGGCTACGGCAAATATCCTCCAGGCACAGCGCTTTATGGGTCCAAAGTAGGTGTGTTCAACTTGAACACACCTATAAAATCCACAGCCTGAGTTCTGAACTAAACAGCAGAATTGCCTGTTCCCACTTTGGGAACAGCCAAAATCCGATAGATGAGAGAATTTCACCCTTTTGCTATGTACGTACGTACAGAACCTGTACATACGTACATAGCGAAAACCCCAAAACGCACTATATACGCGATTCTTCATGACGATAAAGTGGTGTCGGTCAATTTGACCAGCACCAACCCAAGTTGTCACGGTGACAACTCGATTTTGATGGCGCTGGACAAAATGTCCAGTGCCACTGAAGATCTCTGAAAACTTTAATGCTCTGAACTAGGTGTGGACAAAATGTCCACGGTCTTTTTATTAGATAACCTTTTAGGAAGTGCATCTGCGTTGATTCCAATCCCTGTAATCAAGTGGTCATTTTGACCACTTGATCTTGCACAATAGAAGTTCGAGCTGGATGTGAAAGAATCAACAGACAGATTTTATCCGTTAATTTATCGAAACTCCGAGATACTCACCTTCCACTGCTATGTACATGTCCCAACTCCGTACGCACGTACATAGCGAAACTCCCAAAACGTGCTATATACGCAATCCTTTATAGTACTGAACTGGTCTGGGTCAAAATGACCCAGACCATCGGGTTTCGATCAAGTCCCTATTTTGACTTACTGAAAATTAGGTGGTTTCATCTCAAGAGCAAATCAGTACGTTAAAGTGGTCGGATTCAAAACGAATCCGACCACTTCACTCTTTTAAAGTTCGGACAGCAACTCTACCATACTGTGCCCGTTGGATCAAGTTATCATTTTGGTGTGCACCCCGTCAAGAGGACAACGAAATAAATCAACAAAAATCATCTCAAGCTGCCTTCAAATAAAGGTCATGCTTTTCCATCGGTGTCAAAACGCCAAGGTTACGCTGGAGACGTTTCGTATTGTAATAATGGATATAACTGCGAATCATTTTCACCAGTTCAGTACGACTCGTGAAACGCTTTCCATAATAACGCTCTCGCTTCAAGATGCCCCAAAATCCTTCCATAGGGCCATTGTCAATGCAGCGGCCAACACGAGACATACTTTGTATCATGCCAGCATTGACCAACCGCTGGTAGAAGTATCGGTTGGTATATTGAAATCCACGGTCACTGTGGAAGATAGGATGCGCATCAGGATTTCTCTGGACTGCCTTTGCAAAAGTGTCGAACACAAGTTTGTTGTCGTTTGTATCCCGAATCGCAAAGGCAACAATACGTCTGTCATATAAGTCAAGGATAGCGCTCAGATAAACTTTCTTAACTCTGGGACCTTCGTAATACTTGAATTCCGTCACATCTGTCAGCCACTTTTCGTTTGGCTTTTCTGCATGAAATTCCCGGTTCAAAATGTTTTCAGAGTAATGCTGTGGTGTTCTCGCCTGTCTGGTGCAGCTTGCCGGATGAAACTTAACGGTTGACTGGATTCCAAGACTGCGGCAGATCCGCAGAATGCGTTTGTCGTTGCTGTGGACATTGTGAAAGCGTTTCAGATCATCGTGGATCCGGCGATACCCTTTATCCGGGCTGTCCATGTGAATTTTTTCGATCAGCGAAGCAATGTGCTTGTTTTCCTGAAACCTCTGGCCGGAATTTCCCGACTTCCATTTGTAATAGGCAGAAGGAGACACCAACAAGCAGCGGCAAGCTTCCCGAACGGAACCAAGATTGTCAGCCGTACAGATACGAATAGCTTCGTACTGCCTTTCCAGATGAAACTGTCTCAGCGATTCCCCCTTTCCAGTTCTTCCACTTTTTTTCGCAGTTCACATTCCAGTTTCAGCAGATGGTTTTCATGTTCCAGTTCTGCGATACGCTTTTCAAGTTCTTCTTCCTTGGAACGAGGCATTTGAGAGATCTTCCGCTCTCCACGCCGGTCTTCCAGACCTGCTATCCCAAATTTACGGTATTTTCGTACCCACTCATAGACCTGCCGATAAGAGAATCCTCCTTCTCTTGCAATTTGTTCGTAAGGCTTTCCGGTTTCTGTATATTCTTTTACGGCAGCAAGCCGCTCATCAATCGTAGATTTTCGTTTTGTCATAAAGAAACCTCCTGAGTCTTTCTTGGAATCTTTATGATCATTATACGACTTTACCCATTGATTGACCAAGTCAGGACTACGAAGATGGTATTTTTCGCAGAGCTTTTGGAGGCTGCCTTTCCCATTCAGATAATCTTTTACGACTTTTTTCTTGATTTCCTCGCTATAAGTCCTCTTGACATTTGAAGATGCAAACGCTGCAGGCCCATCCATTTTGTACAAGCTGATCCACTTTCGCATTCCGGTGAAAGAAACACCTGCTCGTCTGGCAGCCTCCCGTCCTCGCATTCGTCCTGCAAGACATTCCTCAATGAGCCAGATTCTAAACTCTGGATCAATCTCTTTTCGTTTGCTCATTTTAACCCTTTCCCTATTTCAGTGTCTCTGTTATAGGGAGCATATCA